>JBFYLF010000058.1:0-8184 GCA_041305505.1 Methanothrix sp.
AGGACAGGCTACTTCTAAGAACATTGGTTTTGGACCTCTTTTTCCCAACTTGCTATTCCCCTAAGTAAAATGGCGAAAGAAGTATATAACTCCAACCTATTATTTGGTCACGACTCAAAATTTAATAATGATGGAATATCCCGAGAGAACAAAGAAGCGGCGTTGAGCGAGCTTATGATAACATTAAGAAGAGACGTATTAAAGACAAAGCTTAGTGATGCTGACTATAGGAATTTAAGACCTGCCATGTTAAGACATTTTGTACTCAAAGCGGAAAGCGGTGCGTTTATTTTAAAAGGTGGCATTGCTAATTTCAGTAGCAGCAAAGAAAAGGCGACGATGCCACCAAAGAGCCAGGACTATCGTCCAGATGATCCATGACGGGACTATCGCCCACGCCCCAGTGAATATTAAACATTCCTATGCAGCTTCAGCCTCGATAGGGATGAAAGAGGCGTCTTGAAGAGTTCTGGAGGCTAAGAGAAGGCAGGCATAGATATCGTCCTTAACCAGGCCGGGATACTCTGTCAGGATCTCCTCCATGGAGGCGCCATGTGCCAGGACCCCCAGGATATACTCTACCGTAAGCCTCGTGCCTTTGATAACGGGTTTACCAACCATTATCCTGGGATTTATGGAGATTCGATCTAACAGCTCTTCCGTGGTCACAAATCTAATCTTAGTTGTTCTTCAAATTTAAACCTGCGTCTGATGCTCTCGGAGCCCTCCTTCCGCTTTCTCCTTTTTTGATCCACTTCTATCTCCCAGGCCAGAACTCCTGCTTGCCTGGGCTCTCTGCCAGCAAACCCAGGAAGCCCACGAAGGCAATCTTTATACAGGAGGAGGTCTCTTGCCAGGGCTATCACGGGTCTTCGTTCAACCGATAAAGGTTTAAATCAGATCGACAATCTGGGGGACGCATTTCCCAAGTGCGCCAAGGTGGCGGAGCGGCTACGCAAATGCCTGCAGAGCATTACCACTCCGGTTCGAATCCGGACCTTGGCTTGGTTTTTTCCATTTCTTTGGCCGCGCCAGTCCCGCGGGTCCAAGCCCAAACCACCCCTGCCGAATGGGCCTGTGAGGCAGGCGAAATCCAGCAGAGGGATCGCATCCAATAATTAAATAGTATTTAAGATATGGTTTTGGGGAAAAGCTTATATCATCTCAGTCTATTTCATTACAGTCCTAATTATTCAGGGGGATTAATCAGTTTTGAGCAAAGAGAATGGCTATGACGCAAGCCAGATTCAAGTTCTCGAAGGACTTGAGGCTGTCAGGCGCAGGCCCTCCATGTACATAGGCAGCACGGACAGCCTGGGGCTTCACCACCTGGTCTATGAAGTGGTGGACAACAGCGTTGACGAGGCTCTTGGAGGCTATGCCAGGGAGATCAACGTCTCACTCCGTACAGACGGCAGCGTCTCCGTTGCCGACGATGGCCGCGGAATTCCAGTCGACAACCATCCCCAGTTTAACCGCCCGGCTCTTGAGATAGTCATGACTGTGCTTCACGCCGGAGGCAAGTTCGACCACGAATCCTACAGCGTATCCGGGGGTCTTCACGGCGTCGGAGTCTCAGTTGTCAACGCCCTATCGGAGTGGATGGAGGTCGAGGTTCGCAGGAACGGCCGGGTTTACTGGCAGCGCTATGAGCATGGAAACGTGACCTCGGAGGTCGAGGTCCGGGGGCACTCGGATCACACCGGCACTACTGTGACATTCAAGCCGGACGCGAGCATATTCGAAGAGACCGAATACAACTTCGACACCCTATCCTCAAGGCTAAGGGAGCTGGCATTCCTCAACCGGGGCCTTCGAATAGTCATCAAAGATGAGAGGAGTGGAAAAGAGAACGACTTCTGCTACGAGGGAGGCATCATCTCTTTCGTCGAGTACCTCAACTCGAACAAGGAGACACTTCATAAGCCGCCCCTCTACTTCTCCCGCTCGAAGAACGAGGCTGCCGTCGAGGTAGCCCTGCAGTACAACAACTCCTACAATGAGAACGTCTTCTCTTACGCCAACAACATCAACACCCGCGAGGGCGGAACCCATCTCATGGGATTTCGCGCCGCCCTGACAAAGACCGTCAACGAGTACGCCAGGGCAAATAAGCTATTCAAGAGCGAGATCAAGCTCGGAGGAGAGGATCTGCGCGAGGGGCTGGTGGCAGTGATCAGCGTCAAGCTCCCTGATCCCCAGTTCGAGGGCCAGACCAAAACACGGCTCGGAAACAGCTCCATCCGGGGCCTGATCGAGTCGATGGTCTCAGAAGGCCTTGCCGAATACTTCGAGGAGAACCCGGTGGCTGCAACCACCATAGTCGAGAAGGCAGGCGAAGCCCTTCGCGCCCGCGAGGCAGCCAGGAAGGCGAAAGAGCTGACGAGGCGAAAGAACGCTCTGGGCTCAGGCGGCCTTCCAGGAAAGCTGGCAGACTGCTCCAACAACGATCCTTCAAAATGCGAGATCTATATAGTGGAGGGCGAGTCTGCAGGCGGTTCGGCCAAGCAGGGCAGGAACAGGCACTTTCAGGCCATCCTCCCATTGCGCGGCAAGATCCTCAATGTGGAGAGGGCGAGGCTCGACAAGATCCTCAAGAACAGCGAGATCCGCAACATGATCGTGGCCTTCGGAACTGGCATAGGCGACGACTTCGACATATTAAAGGCCAGGTATCACAAGATAGTGATCATGACCGATGCTGATGTGGACGGCTCGCACATTCGCACCCTGCTCTTGACTCTCTTCTACCGATACATGAAGCCGCTCATCGATGCAGGCTACGTCTTTATCGCCCAGCCGCCACTCTATATGGTCAAGAAAGGAAAGCAGGTCAGTTACGCCTACAACGACGAAGAGTTGAACCGGATGGTCAGCTCTCTGGCTAAGCCAGCCATCCAGAGGTACAAGGGTCTGGGAGAGATGAACCCGGAGCAGCTCTGGGAGACGACCATGAATCCCGAGAAGAGGACAATGCTGAAGGTAACCCTGGAGGACGCGGTGGAAGCGGACCGCATCTTCACCATCCTCATGGGAGACCAGGTGGAGCCGAGACGGCAGTTCATAGAAACGCACGCCAAGTTTGTGAAGAATCTTGATATTTGAGGTGGCTTTTGACGGAAGTACTGGTTAACATCACCGAGGAGATGAAGTCCTCTTACATCGATTATGCCATGAGCGTGATCGTAGGGCGGGCTTTGCCGGACGTAAGAGACGGCCTCAAGCCCGTGCACCGGCGCATACTCTATGCCATGAATGAGCAGGGCATGACCCATGATCAGCCCTACAAGAAGTCGGCGCGCGTGGTGGGAGATGTCATGGGTAAATACCACCCCCATGGAGATCAGGCCATCTACGATACCATTGTGCGCCTGGCTCAGACCTTTTCCATGCGCTATCCCCTCATCGACGGCCAGGGCAACTTCGGCTCCATCGACGGCGACCCGGCTGCGGCCATGCGTTACACCGAGGTTCGCCTCTCCAAGATCGCCGGGGAGATGCTGGAGGACATTGAAAAGAACACGGTGGACTTCACACCCAACTACGACGGCTCGCTGAAAGAGCCCACCGTGCTGCCGGCAAAGTTGCCAAATCTTCTCCTCAACGGCTCCACCGGCATTGCAGTGGGCATGGCCACAAACATTCCGCCCCATAACTTGACTGAGCTATGCACTGCCATCATCCATCTCATCGACGAGCCAGGAGCAGCCCTTTCTGAGCTGATGCGCATTTTGCCCGGGCCCGATTTTCCCACTGGTGCTTACATCGTGGGCCGGGCGGGAATTGAGGCTGCCTATATGACCGGGCGGGGCAGCATTCTGATGCAGGCCAAGTCGGAGATTGAGGAAGGGACGAGAAGCACCAAGATCATTTTCACTGAATTGCCTTACCAGGTCAATAAGGCCAAGCTCATCGAAGACATGGCGGAGATGATCAAAGAGGGCCGGCTGGAGGGCATATCCGATCTACGGGACGAGTCGGATAAAGATGGCATTCGCATGGTGGTGGAGGTCAAGAGCGGATTTAATGTTCATGTGGTCCTGAATCAACTGTATAAGCACACCTCCCTCCAGACCAGCTTCGGCGTCAATAACATGGTCCTGGTGGATGGCCTGCCAAAGATAGTCTCTTTGAAGGAGACTCTTGAGCAGTATATCCACTACCGCTCCATAGTCATTGAAAGGCGGACCAGGTTCGAGCTTGATGCTGCAGAAAAGAGGGCTCACATTCTGGCCGGACTGCTCATCGCTCTGCATAACATCGACGAGGTAATTAGGATCATCAAGGCGGCGGCTTCTCCAGTCGAGGCCAGGGACGCCCTGGTGGGGGCATTTTCCTTAAGCGAGGAGCAGGCCAAGGCTATCCTCGATATGAGGCTCCAGAGGCTGACGGGTCTGGAACAGGAGAAGATCGTCTCCGAGGCGGCGGAGCTGGAGGTGCTCATTGCAAGGCTTAAAAATATCCTCTCCAGCAATTTGGAGATCCTGAGCATAATCAAGCAAGAGCTCTCCGATCTTATCCGAGATTATGGGGACGAACGGCGCACAGAGATCATAGAGGCGGAGGGGGAGGTCCGAAAGGAAGACCTGATCCAGGAGGAGGATGTGGCCGTGACCATCACCTCCTCCGGGTACATCAAGCGCCAGCCGCTCACAGCATACCGCAGCCAGAGGCGTGGCGGGCGGGGCGTCATCGGAGCGGAGACAAAGGAGGAGGAGTTCGTAACCGACGTCTCCACCGCTTCCACAAGGGATTATCTGCTCTTCTTCACAGACAAGGGCAAGGCCCACTGGCTGAAGGTCTATGAGGTTCCTTCTCTTGGCCGGGCCACCAGGGGCAAGTCCATAGTCAATCTGCTCCAGCTTGAGCCTGATGAGAGGATCACTGGCGCCATTCCTGTGAAGAGCTTCGAGTCGGGCTTCATAATCCTGGTGACCCGTAGCGGCAACATCGTGAAGATGCCTTTGCAGGCATTTTCCAACCCCAGAAAGGGCGGGATTAAGGCTGTGAACCTGAAGGGAGACAGCCTGGTCTCGGCAAAGCTGACAGACGGAAACAAGGAGCTTCTGGTTGCTACGAAGTTTGGAAAGGCCATCCGCTTCAAGGAGGGGGATGTGCGAGCCTCCAACCGGGGTAGCATGGGCGTCAAGGCAATCAGCCTGAACATGGGAGACGAGCTGATCAGCATGGACGTCATCCAGCCGGGCGCAAGCTTTACGCTGCTCACAATCACCAATCAGGGCTACGGCAAGAGGACGGAGTTGGAGGAGTACCCTCAGCAGAGGCGGGGGGGTAAGGGTGTCAAGAACATCGATGCCCGCAAGGGCTATGTCTGCTGCACCACCACAGTCTCCGAAGAGGATGAGCTGCTGGTGACGACCAAGGAGGGTGTGATGATCAGGATGCCGGCCGGAGAGATCAGGGTGCAGGGCCGGGCCACCCAGGGCGTTCGCATCATGAATGTCAAGCAGGGTGACGAGGTGGCGGCGGTGGCAAGGATTACGTGATCTTGCCACTGACGAAAAGATATAATATTTCTATTAATTTTTATATTTTTTAATTAGAGATGTATCGCAGAAATGAACTGATGGAGTCGCCGATAAATGGTTGTGATTTTTTGACCGCGAACATAATTATCTTTGATTTTGGGCCTGTGTAGTCCCGAAAACATTCGGGACTTTGCACAATCAATTTATGCTATGGAAGACTAAAAGACAGAGATATGTTAGAGTAGTAGGGTGGTATGAAACTTGGATACAAGAAAATATATCCTGTTTAGCCTTATTCTGGCTGCCATTCTATTCCAAGGGACATACGCAGCATCTTTCATTAGTCCTAGCATAAAAGCATTCTCGGAAGATCTTGAGAACAAATATAATAGAGCGGTAGTTGATGAGGGTCAAGTGCATAGAGGGGATGAAAGATCTGCAGTCGCGGCGATACAACCAAATGTCATCATCCAGAATCAGTTTTTTCCCTTGGTTGCTATTGATGCAGGAGTATTTGGATCAAAAGCGCTATATTCAGATGACGACATCGGGAGGGTTCTGTACGATTTTGCCTCTGATCCAAATTTATATTTCTGGGATGTTGGATTAATTGATGGAGAATTTGATCCCGGAGATGTGATATATTATCACTTCAATATTAGTAGTTCATTAAATATTGAACAGAATGATATTAGGCTTACAGGCTTCGGAATACATCTTCCAGGGAGCAAGGTTGATGCTATGGATGTAGATTTTAATAAGGCATTGACTCCTTTCCCAAGTGATAGTGCAGTTAAATTCGCAGATCAATACGGTTCGCGGGGGTACGATCTAATGGACCCGATTTATTTCCATATCAACGGTAGCAGTTCTCAAATAGATAGGATGGACCTGAGAATGAGTTACTTCGCATATGGTCCAGCCGGAACTCTGGTGAATGGTCATGACCCTGATCAAGGACTTTCAATTTTGCCGCTAGAGTGTAAATTGAGGTTTTATAATATAAATGGAAATGTTAATTCTGATGGGATGGCGATATATGATGAAATGGATCCGGTTTATTTGGATGTATCAGGAGGAACTGGGCCGGGATTTGTGGTTGTCAATGATGTGCGGCTGTCCTGAAGACGATTGAATGAATTTGGTTTGGCTTGCGATGGACTGAGATGCAACAAGACTGAAAACAAATATGAAAATGGAAGGTTTGTCATCTCTTTTACTCCACTTGCATTTGATGACAGCAGCGCACAAAGAGCTGGGATGAATTCTATGATGGACAAATTTGTTTCAGAGCATCTATGGAATAAAGAAATTGAGGTACATTTCGGCACAGGGAGAGGAGACAGGCTGAAAGGCAAAGTTGTAGGCAGTGCTGATGGCGTTCTAGTCCTTGAGTACAAGGGGAGACGTGATTATATAAATATCGATAAAGTGTTGGCAGCTTGGGTGGTATAATATCTGCTTCATCTCTTATCTTTTTTCCAATTCCTATTGCCTTAGGCGGCTGCGGCGTCGAATCTCTCGCTGGTGCTTATCAGCGAGATTTTCGCGCTTCTTGACGATCTTGCATCATCCTTGAAGCGGAGCGTGAAAAAGAATCCTGTCACTCACAGCAAAAATCTGCAAGAGTTAGTCAGAGCAAAATCGATATCAATATGCGGGGTACGGGATTCGAACCCGCGAACTCCTGCGAGACGGGATCTTAAGTCCCGCGCCTTTGGCCAGCTTGGCAAACCCCGCACTGAAATTCTTGCCTAAAGCCTCATCCCGTCTTTTAAAAACCGATGTAGGCTCCCAGGCATTTCAGCGTGCATGCTTCTGAGATAAGTAACTTTCCCGATGCCATAAATCAAAGCCTGATTGCACAAATCAGAGAAAAATATGATTGAGCCCTCAGGCGATCGGGCTTCACGCTGCCCATGGCACAATAGCTTCAGATGGCGGATACGTCGGAGGCTGAATATTGACCGGATCCGCCTGAACTGGAGCGGCTTGTGGAAGTGCTTTCACATCTACGACCACAGCATTGCTCGCCTCGCTCCCGATCACGAAGAGAAGAATATGCAGCCCGGGAGTCTCTACATAAAAGTTCATCTGGCTGCTTCCAGGGAAGAAGTAGAAGCTCTCTTTGGTGAGATTTCCATCTGGCCTGATCTCATAAAGATAGCCGTTTCCTCCTGATGCAGAGACTGCCAGAAGGGAGAGACCCGCTCCTGCCGGAACCATAGCATACTGCGACCAGTTGGATGAGCCCAGTATCCACAATGAGCTTCCTACAGTGTATCCTGCTTTGCTCTGATATTGAGCATAGGGGACTTCATGCATCTGGTTGCTGTAATAGACCCGAATGGGAGTCTCCTCAGCTATAAAATGCTTCTTTGGAAGCTCGATGTGCTTCTTCGGACCCGTCCAGATGGGCATCCAGAAATACTGGGAATATGAGCTATAGCTATCCCATGATGGCGGATCGCCGCCGACCCAGGGCTCGCCTATCCCCTTCTCAAACAGCGCCTCAGCTGCCGCCTCTCCGGGCCGCATCTCAACGCCCACCGGCCCGAGGGCAATGGCGCAGCCCATCAGAGATAAAACAATAAAGATAGATATCATCGTTCTTTTCATATCATCCACCGGCAATTCTTCTAATGCGAGAGAAGATGCCCTTTCAGGAGATAAATCTTCGTCCTTTTTCCTTTTG
>JBFYLF010000059.1:0-9567 GCA_041305505.1 Methanothrix sp.
CAGGATCTAAGAAAACCGTAAATATACCTCTTAATAAAATAATATCACTTGAACCTTATAGTGATGCTATCTCAATTGTCAGAGAAGGAAAAGAGAAGACCCAGCATTTTAAGGGCATCAATCAAGGGAATCTTACTATTTCAGGAAATGGAAGAGAGTACCATGAGCCCTTCTCAGGATTGATGTTTATGTATATGATCCAAGGTCTGACAAAGCTGGAAGACTAATCCTTAAAGATCTGCAATTTCGAAAAAGATGGGAAAATCGGGAATACTATGCCAAAGATCCTGGAATCCGATCCCATCATCTCTTAGTTGGTGAATGATCCATGACCAGTCCCGCCCGCCTCTACTTCGTCGACAATATCCGCTGGCTCGTGATAGCCCTGGTTGTCATGGTTCATGCCGCAGTGACCTACTCCTGCCTGGGAGACTGGTACTATTATGAGCCCGTCAACCTCGATGGCCTCTCTTTCCTGGTCTTCGGGATCTTTCTCTCTTTTACTCAGGCCTACTCGATGGGCCTTCTATTCCTGATCGCCGGCTATTTCGTGCCTGAGTCGTTCAGCCGCAAAGGCCCGGCCAGGTTCCTGCGAGACCGGGCTGTGAGGCTGGGAATTCCCACCCTCATCTACATGCTCTTCATCCATCCGGCCATCATCTACTATCTGCTGGCATCCGAGTGGCATGCTCCCCGCCCGCCGCTGGGAGAATATCTGGCGAACTATATCCTGAGCCTGGAGTTTCTTGG
The DNA here is from genome assembly GCA_041305505.1 of Methanothrix sp. Lineage (GTDB taxonomy): Archaea > Halobacteriota > Methanosarcinia > Methanotrichales > Methanotrichaceae > Methanothrix. Next base: position 751 of record JBFYLF010000059.1, read on the forward strand.
CGAAAGCGGGCCGATGTGGTTTGCCCTGGCCCTTCTCATCTTCTCTGCTGTCTATGCCACCTTGCGCCTGCTCTCCGCTAGCCCTGTAGGGCCCAGGCCCCAGGCGGAGCCTCCCGGCCATCTGGCCGTGGCCATGCTGATCCTACTCATAGCTGCCGGGGCCTTCGCCATCCGCCTCTTCCAGCCCATAGGCACCAGCATCCTGAACATGCAGCTATGCTACTTCTCCTCCTACATCGCCCTATTTATCGTGGGAATCATGGCCAGGAGAAATGAATGGGGCCGCCGCATTCTTTCCTCCTTTGCCCTTCCCTGGTTCAAGGCAGCTCTGATAGGTGGAACGATATTCTGGCTGGCCATAGCCTATCTCGGCGGCATGGCCTGCGGCGACCTCACTCCCTACTCAGGAGGATTCCACTGGCAGAGCGCAGCCTATGCCCTGTGGGAGTCGTTCTTTGCTGTGAGCGCGTGTCTTGGACTCATAGCCATCTTCAGAGAGCATTTCAACTCTCGGGGCAGACTGACCGGCTTTCTCTCCGACAACTCCTTCTCTGTCTACCTCTTCCATCCGCCCATTTTGGTCCTGGTCTCTCTGGCCCTGAAGGATCTGGCCTGCCACCCGCTGGCCAAATTCGTCCTCTGCTCTGCCCTCGCCATCCCCCTCTGCTTTCTGGCCGGAGGCTTCATATTCAGGCGCCTCCCCCTGCTAAGAAGAGTTCTTTAAAACGCTGCCCCAAAAAACCGCCCGAGCAATTGCCTCGGAGTTGAAGGGGGCAGAAAAAGCATTTATACTTGTTTTGGTGTAAGGGTTCTGGTTTGTCCCTTATCACTTGGAGGATTGAAGGAAAAAAGCATTTATACTTGTTTTGGTGTAAGGGTTCTGGTTTGTCCCTTATCACTTGGAGGATTGAAGGATTTGACAACTGTTTACGATGTACCTCCCCATGACTTGATAGCTGCCGTGGCCCAGGAGCTGAAGGCGGCGGGCAAGGTTCAGCCCCCGACATGGGCTGAGTTTGCCAAGACTGGGGTAAATAGGGAGATGCCTCCCACTAACCCCGACTGGTGGTTTGTGCGGTGCGCATCTGTGCTGCGCAGAATATATATCGACGGCCCGGTGGGCGTCTCACGCCTTAGAAGCTTCTATGGCGGAAAGCACCGCAAGGGTGTAGCTACAGGATTCTTTGCCAAGGGCTCCGGCTCAGTGGTCCGAGAGTCCCTGCAGCAGCTTGAGAAGGCCGGCTACGTGAGAAAGCTCAAGAAGGGACGCCAGATGACCCCCGCGGGCCAGGCTTACCTCGACGACGTAGCCTACAAGATCATAAGCAAGACTCAAGGCGAGGCACCGCCGGCAGAACAGCCCGCAGCCGAGCCGACTGCTTGATATCAGGCGAGGGTAGAAACAATGGTTGATGATGAGCTAGCAGATTTAAGACGAAAGAGGATGGAGCAGGTTCAAAAGCAGCAGATGGATTCGCAGATGGCCGCTGCTCAGCAAGAGCAGGCCCAGCAAGAGCTGGAGGCCAAGAAGTCGGCTCTCATGAGGACCATCCTCACCCCCGAGGCCAGGGAACGGATGAACGCCATTCGCATGACAAGGCCTGATTTCGTAGCCCAGATCGAGGGCCAGCTCATCATGCTTGCGCAAAGCGGCAGGCTGAGAGGCGCGATCACAGACGAGCAGCTCAAGGCGATCCTGAAGCAGGCCCAGCCTCAGAAGAGAGATATCACAATCACCAGGAGATAGCGCAAGCGCTTTTTAGAGGAAATGGTTTCATGAAGGTTGCAGTCCTATTCTCAGGCGGAAAAGATAGCAGCCTTGCGGCTCTCCTCCTCGAACCATTCTTCGATGAGATTGAGCTTGTGACCTTCGGCTTCGAAGGCGAAGACTCCTGGATCAGAGCTGCAGACGCAGCCCTGGAACTGGGCCATCCCCACAGGAGGATGGTTTTCGCAGATGAGATCGGGGAGAAGGCACTGGAGATCTTGCTTTCCAAGGGCTTTCCCAATGATGCCCTCGATTATGTTCATGCCGTTGCAGTAGAGACGATAGCAAAAGAGTGCGAATTTGTGGCGGACGGGACGAGGCGGGATGATCGCGCACCCAAGATGAATTTCAGCGCCATCCGCAGCCTGGAAGACCGGTTACACGTGCAATACTTGCGACCGCTGGCGGGCCTGGGTCAGAAGAGCATCCGGGCTATGGCCTCGCGCTATTTGGACTTCGAGGATATGCCATCCGAGAAGCATCCCGCCTCGGACTTCGAGGTGGGCCTGAGATACGCGCTTAAAGAGAGGTGCGGCCAGCAGAAGGTCGATTGTATCTTCCCCTCCAATCATACGCACACCATAGTTACACGGAGGAAGAGATTTGTCCAAGAAATTAAAGGGCAAGAAGATCAGGCTTGCCAAAGCATTCAATCAGAATCGTAGAGTGCCCTCCTGGGTCATAGTGAAGACCCTCCGGCGGGTAGTCAGCCATCCGAAAAGAAGACACTGGAGAAGAAGCAGCTTAGAGAGATAGACATGGCCGACACTGAAAGAGTTTACACAATACCGCTGGGCATAGTCAAGAGCGCCCCGATTTACAGAAGGTCCAACAGGGCCATGACTGAGGTAAGAAGCTACCTTGCCAGACACATGAAGGTGGCAGAAGATATGATTAAGATCGATCCCGGCCTGAATGAGGTCATCTGGGCCAGAGGCGACATGAAGCCTCCGCTGCGCGTAAGAGTTCGCGCAGTCAAGTTCGAGGACGGCGGGGTCGAAGCGGAGTTTGCAGGTGACAGATAAGCGGATCAAGATAGCAGGAAGCAGCCTCCTTGGAGTCTTCTCAAGGTGCACTGAGAAGGTCGTTCTCGTGCCCAATGAGGTTGGCGAGGCGGACAGGCTCGCCCTAGAAGAGGGGCTGAAGGTGTCATCCATCCGGATGCTCATAGGAGGCGCTTCAGTTATCGGCTCCCTGGTGGCAGGAAACAGCACCGGCTTCGTTTTAACCCATCACGCTCCCGATGGGGATCTTAAGATCCTGCGTGAGCACGGCAAAGCAGCGAGGCTGCCGGCCAGGATAAATGCTGCCGGCAATGTGATACTGGTCAACGATAGCGCAGCCCTGGTGCACCCTGGCCTCTCCATCAAGGCATGCGAGACTATAGAGAAGACGCTGGGCGTTCATGTGGAGAAAGGCACAATTGGCGCTCTCAAGACAGTTGGAATGGCCGGCTATGCCACTAACAAAGGCCTTCTGGTCCATCCACGTGTCTCGGCAGACGAGATAGCAGCTCTTGAGAAGCTCTTTGAGCTGCCGATAGATGTGGGCACTGTGAACCTGGGCTCGCCCCTGGTGGGCTCGGGGCTGCTGGCCAACAGCAAGGGCTACTTCGCCGGATTTGATACATCCGGCCCGGAGCTGGGACGGATCGAGGATGCACTCGGTTTCCTGATCTGAATATGAGCTAATGCAATTTCAAGCTATCGACTTTAATTTGCGAAGAAATGTAGGGGTTGGAAGAGTTGAGCAATTTCGAGATCAAAGGAAGGTACAAGGGAGGACTTGTCGGCAAGACCTGGCTGCCCTTCTGCAAGGTTGTAGAAAGCCAGAACGAGAAGAACGCCGTGAACAAGGTCTACTCCCTGATGGGAAGCGAACAAGGCCTAAAGAGAGACCTCATCAAGATAGACGAGGTGAAGACGATTGAGTAGCGCTCCTGGAGGCGAGGCGGAGGTCAGAAGGCTCCTTGAAGCTTACCAGCAGTATCAGGCCCAGGCAGATGGCATAATGCGCCAGCTCAGCCTGACCCAGATCACAGCAGACGGCCTTGAGAGGGCGTCAACCGCAGTGGATGCTCTGGAAAAGGCTGAAGTTGGACAAGAGATGCTTGTGCCCATAGGGTCCGGATCGTTTGTCCATGCAACCCTTGCCTCTAAGGAGAAGGTAATATTGAATGTGGGCGCTGGCGTGAGCATCGAGAAGAATGCTGCAGAGGCCAAAGAGATCATCAAGACTCGAAAGGCAGAGGTGCTTGAGGGATCGAGAAAGCTCAATGAGGTCCTGGCCAAGATCGACCAGGAGATGCAGAAGATCCAGGCCGTAATGCAGCAGATCGAAGAGGGCGCAGCGGCGCATCAGCACGCTGCAGGGAGCGAAGCAGTTGTTTAGTCGCTTCAAGGAGAAGCTCTCTGGATTCAAAGAGGCCCTCTCCACCAAGATTGCAGAAAAGGTATCTCTGGCAGAGAAGATCGCAGGCAAGGCCGACGGGAATGCCGCGCAAGAGGCAGGAGATGCCCTTAAGCTTGAGTCCGAGGCCAGGCAAGCTTCAATCAACACAGAAGAGAAGATCCAATCCCCGAAGCTGGCTCAATCACCCGGGCGGTCTGAATTAGAAAAGCCTGAGGCCAACAATGAGAAAAAGAGCCGCTTCTCCTTCCTTGACAAAGCCAAGAGCCTGATATTCGAGCAGGAGGTCATACTGGAGGAGAAGGATCTCGAGGAGCCCATGTGGGCGCTTGAGATGGCCCTCATGGAGAGCGACGTAGCACTTCCTGTAGCTGAAGAGATAGTCCGCGAGGTCAAGTCGGACCTTGTCGGAAGGAAGAAGAAGATCGGGGCTGACACCGGGACAATAGCAGAGCAGTCTCTGAGAAATGCTCTCATATCGCTTTTATCCAAGAACCATCTGGACTTCGACGAGTACATCAGGAGCAAGGAGAAGCCCGTAAAGATACTGTTCGTTGGCGTCAACGGCACGGGAAAGACGACCAGCATCGCCAAAGTTGCGAAGTACCTGATGAACCAGAACTACTCGGTGGTCCTGGCTGCCGGCGATACCTTCAGGGCAGGGGCGATCGAGCAGTTGGAGGTTCACGGCAACAACCTGGGCCTCAAGGTCGTCAAGCACAAGACCGGCGGCGACCCTGCAGCTGTGATCTTTGATGCCATAGAGTATGCCCGGGCGCATAGCAAGGATGTGGTCCTGGCGGACACCGCAGGAAGGCTTCACACAAACATCAATCTCATGGATCAGATGAGAAAGATAGTGCGGGTCACGAAGCCAGATCTGCTCATCTTCGTAGACGAGGCCATAGCAGGCAATGACGCAGTTGAGAGGGCGCGCCTCTTCAACGAGTCGGTGCCGATAGGCGGATCCATCCTGACCAAGACGGACGCAGACGCCAAGGGTGGCTCGGCGATCTCGATAGCATATATCACAGGCAAGCCCGTCCTGTTTCTCGGCGTGGGCCAGACCTATCCAGACCTGGTGAAGTTCGAGCCAGAGTGGCTGGTGGACAGGCTGATGGGAGAGGCTGAGGCTTAGATCAGTACATTTAAATAATATATAAATTAATATATTTTTACTATTCAAGCTGGAAGAAGCCGATTTTTCAGTCCTGCTGGATTTCACGTCCGGGTTTTCCGGTCCAAAGCATTTAATATGCCTTCAGGAAACAAGAAGCACATTTGAGATGTGATTATTGATGCCGGAAGAAATTCTCCAGCCAGATGAAGAGTACCTAATGGCTCTGCTTAGAAAGATCATCAGCTTCAAGACTGTAGCTCCTCCGGGCAGCAATTATGAGGAGATAGTCGACTGGCTGGTGCCAATCTTCGGGAAAATGGGCTTTTCAGCACAGAAGCTTGCCATGCCCCAGGAGGTCTTCTCATCCAGATGCTCTGACAGCAGACTGGTCGGCGACCGCTTCAATATGCGAGCCGATCTCTTCCTTGGCAGAGAGAAGACTCTGGTTATTTATGCACATCTCGATGTTGTGCCCGCCGAAGGAGGCTGGGACACAGATCCCTTCGAGGCAGTGGAAAAAGGTGGACGGGTCTATGGCCGCGGCGTCTCAGACTGCAAGGGCTCCATAGCCGCTCTGATTGCTGCTTTGCAGGCTCTCCTGAAAAATGGCCAGACAAAGTACAACCTCTCGGTTCTCCTAACAACCGATGAGGAGGTGGGAGGCTATTCGGGCCTCTGCTATCTCACAGATCTCGGCCAGGTCAAGGGAGACATGATGCTCTGCATGGATGGTTTTTGCGACGATGTGGTGATAGGCAGCAACGGCATCATAACATGGGATGTGGTGGTTAACGGCAGGTCGGCTCACAGCGGCTCAAGCTTCCTCGGAATCAATGCAGTCGAGAGATCGATTCCAGTCATGGATGTCCTCATGGCACTCAAGAAGAAGGTCCAGAGCAGGAGATCAGCAATATCAGCGAGCACAGCTCTTGAGGCAGTGGGCATGAAAAATCTCATGCCGATGCTCAATATCACAATGATCAACGGCGGGGTCAAGGAGAACATAGTCCCTGACCGCTGCACACTCCGGGGCGATCGGCGGGTCATACCAGAGGAGAGCATGGATGAGGCAATGGATGAGATCGAAGAGGCTCTCAAGCCTCTTGATGTAGATTATAACCTCAGGTTTTATCCAGGATATCCGCCCATGAACGTGAATCCGGATCATCCCTGGGTGACTGTGGTGAGAGAGGCTGTGCAAAGAGGCATGGGATTCTTCCCCCGTCTCTCAGGGGCTCAGGGCAGCCTGGACCAGGCTTATGCAACTGAGAAGACCGGCATCCCCACATGTGTCTTTGGTGTGGGAAGACAGCTTGAGAGCAACATCCACGGCCTAAACGAGAACGTCCGGATATCGGATCTTATGGGATTTGCCAGATTCCTGATCCAGCTCATGCGAGCTTGACAGAACTGGCAGGAAGCTCGCAAGAGGAGGACCCAAGCCCATGAAGGTTATATCCGTTGTGGGGACCAAGAAGACCGGCAAGACCACTCTGGTCTGCGCCCTGGTCTCTGAGCTGTCAAAGCACGGCAAGGTTGGAACAATCAAGAACATGGTAAACCACCCGGTGGACAGCGGCGACACCAAACGCCACTTCGATTCCGGGGCGGATGTGGTCGCGGGCCTCGGACAGGCTCTTTTAATAGTAAGAAGGGATCGCGGCGGCCTAGAATCAGTCCTCAGAGAGATGGAAGCTGAGGGGATGGATTATGTGGTCGTAGAGGGCTTCAAGCATAGCTTACTGCCCAAAATAGTCATGGCCGACATAGATGTGCCAAATGCCCTATGCAGAGTGCATTTGGAAGATGTCAATCCTGCTTTTGTCCGCGAGCTGGCCGAGATGGTTAAAAATATGCCGGACTATAAAGCTTATTAGATCTGAGTAGAATAGCCCGATTGTGAGTCGATTGAATTCAGGAAAATTTTATTACATACACCGAATATGAGTAATGTTTAAATACTTTCAGAGATATTCGGCAGATAAATAAACGGCTCGGAGAAGCTACCCTCAGCTTGCACGTACCTTAACGCTGAGCCGTTTATCTCCTTATTTTGAACTCCTGGCGGATCAATTTCCCCTGAATTTCTCGATAGTTTGCCTCCTCCGCTCCCATCGGATGCAATCCCTTGCGAGATCCTCACTCTCTATGGCATTTCGCCCTGCCCTGCCGATCCTCAGCTCCTTATTCTTTCTCGGTCTCCCTCTCGTTCCGCTCCCTCCAAACCTTAACTATTTGGAAATCTCATGGTGAAACAATCTAATTAGCTGTTAAATTATAATAATTACTTTTTTGTATATAAATCTTTTGTGATGCTGTTAATATTCTCATCTTAGTTATATCAACAACCTGAAAATTGGATCTATTTGCTATGCGCATTTTAGCATTTGCTATATCTCACTTTGCAAAATGTACAAAAAAATAAAATCGCAAAAATACATGAGAAATAATTTTCAAGCTTTCAGGACGCCACTCGACAAGCCTCTCGGGAAATATCTTAAATCATGGCGTCCCGCTTAAATCCTCATGGCATGGGTCATGTGGTTCACAGGCCTTCCGGGCTGCGGGAAGACCACAATCGCTGAAAAGGTCAAATCGAATCTCTCAATGAAGGGCATAGCTGTCAGGGTTTTGCAGCTGGATGAGATCAGAAGGGCAATAACGCCGGAGCCTCGCTATACAGAGGAAGAAAGGGATATCGTTTATGCGAGCCTCGCCTACATGGCCAAGCTCCTCTCGGAGGTTGGGTTGAATGTGATCATAGATGCCACTGCCAACCGAAGGCGTTATCGGGATCTGGCCCGCCGGATGATACCCAGCTTTGCCGAGGTCCATATCAGAGCGCCTCTGGAGGTCTGCATTGAGAGGGAGGCCAGGAGAGCAGCGGAATTCTCGCCCAAAGGCATCTACAAGAGAGCTGGAGCTGAAAAGGCCACTGTGCCTGGCGTCAACGTGGCCTACGAAGAGCCCCTCGCTCCTGAGATCGAGGTCGACACCACGAGCATGAATTCTGATGACTCTGCCCGATATATTTCAGAGAAAGTCATCGAGCTTTTTCTAGAGTCATAGAGATTGAAGAGCGAACCAAACCGCTGCGGGAGGAGAGGCATGGATCTGAAATTCTGCTCAAAACCAGGGTCCCGGAAAGATTAAAATACGGTCACTTAGACTCTTATTCAGGAAGTGAAGATGCTTGAAGTCGAATGCTGGTTTTGTTGGTTTTGATGGAACCGAGAATAAGCGAACTCTGCTGGCGCTCCAGCAGGTCAAGAAGGCCGCAGGAATTGATGGAGACCTGAACGTACTGCTCAGAAAGCCCCACGGTCGGGCTGTATCTATTGTATCCAAGTTCAACAGGCTGTTCGGCGTTAAGGCCTATGTAAGCGACAATGCAGCCAAAGGGAAATGGGAGAGCTACGGCATCAAGATCGAGGGCGGCTACGACGACTTCTTCAAAGCATCAGATTTCGTGATGGTTGGAACTCCCGGCGATGAGGAGCTTCCATATGTCGAGGCAGGC
>JBFYLF010000060.1:0-7848 GCA_041305505.1 Methanothrix sp.
ACATCGAACCTCTTCCCATTCGATGCTGAGGCTATTTTAAGTTTATGCCAAAAAGGCTGCTTGCCGGTTATTGATGCCCAAAAGACTATGGATTTAGCAGACTGCGATTATCGCTGTCCAAATCGCCCACGGCCATCAGGCTGTCCGACCTTGAGCTTTTAGCAAGACGGCATAATCATAGGATAGCTCCAATAGAATAGCTCCAATGGCCCTGCCAATCAACGAGGGTCACTTTCGCCCAGCATGCCCGAAGGATATAGCCTTGTATGAGGATAGGTACAGTCGCTTCCTTTATTAAAAGGCAAAGCCATTATAGACAAAGAATTTTGAAGGAGAGTTTCGGTCCGAAACTCCAATAAAACATGTCAGAAATACATTTCCAAGTTCATGATTGAGGGGGTGTGTTATGTTGATACGATTGTATAAAATAGGTATAGGAGGTGGCGACATAAATTTGGAGATCAATATATCCCTGGCAATCACTATTCCAGCATTTGCAATTCTATTTGGGATATATCTTGCGAAAATTCGCTAGAGAATGAAACGAAGCGCATTCATTAGGCGTAGTTGGCTGACCCCTCTTGCGTCATGGTGTGCAGTCCGTTCCTGATATCCCTTAACTTTTTTGATACAGTGTTTCGCCACCTAATATATTACGTGCCCATTTCAAAGTATAAATAGGTTTAGACCGTAAACTGCGAAAGCATCAAAGCCGCTAGCAGCTACCGATACTTCTCGATCTTTGTTTCCGTCTGCACCATCATTAGTTGGCTGCTAATTCCGCGAGAATCACTTTCTCCCTGCATGCCCGAAGGATATAGCCTGGTATTAAGATAAAATCAGTCGCTTCCTTTATTAAAGGGCAAAGCTATAATAGATTAAGAATTTTGAAGGAGAGTTTCGGACCGAAACTCCAATAAATCAGGTTGGAAATACATTGCCAAGTTCATGATTGAGGGTGTGAGTTATGTTGCTTTATGGTAGAGGGGATAGGCGTTGAGCAGCAGAATCGTGCAGCAGACGCTGGAAGGGCTGGTCGCATCGGCGATGCCGCGGGTCAGGACCACAGACGGCCATCTGCTGGACTGGGATAGAGAGGCCATAGCCAAACAGCTATTGAAGGAGACAAAGCTCTCTCTGCAATTTTACAAAGAGCCTGGCATAACACCAGAGGAGGCAGAGGTTATAGCCAAAGAGGTTGAGCGCCGGGTGCGCTGGATGAACGTCCAATACCTCAGCGGCCCACTGGTGCGAGAGATTATGAATGTTGTCCTTTTGGAGAGGCATCATGCCGAGTGGCGCAACATCTGCACCCGCGTTGGCACGCCGGTCTTCGACGCCCACCTTATAGACATCGGCACTGGCTTCGAGGCCAAGGAGAACGCCAACCTCCAGGAGAACGCCGAGACCAGCCACAAGAAGAAGGCTGATAAGATCAGCAAGGAGCAGTACCTGCTGCTTCTGCCCCCCTATCTTGCAGACCGCCACCTGGCTGGAGATCTGCACATCCACGATCTCGAGTACTTCGGAACCAGGCCGTTTTGCCAGGACTGGGACCTTCGCTACTTCCTATACTACGGGCTCATGCCAGACGGCCTCGGCACAAAGGCGAGCGTTGCCGGCCCTGCCAAGAAGGCAGAGGTGGCAATACTTCATGCAGTGAAAGCTTTAGGCAGCGCTCAGACCAACTTCGCAGGCGGCCAGGGATTCTACAACTTCTTGACATTCATCGCACCCTACTTCGAGAGCAAGAGCTACCAGGAGATATTGCAGCTCATGCAGATGTTTGTCTATGAGATGACCCAGATGATGGTGGCCCGCGGAGGCCAGCTTGTCTTCTCATCTGTGCAGCTTACGCCTGGCGTTCCAAAGCTCTGGCGGGACAAGCCCGCAGTCTACGCCGGCAGAGTCTGGAACGGCTCCTCGGACGATGCGCCGCTCAAGACATACGGCCAGTTCGAGCGCGAGGTTCGCCTCGCCTTCAAAGCCCTCATGGAGGTCATGCTCGCAGGCGACTACTGGGGAAAGCCCTTCAATTTCCCGAAGCCTGAGATCAGCATTGAGCCCGACTTCATGAAGGAAGACGAGGCCTATAACGCAGCCAATCCCGATCTGCCCACATACACGGACCTCTACCTTCTCACATTCAAGCTGGCAGCGGAGTTCGGCACACCGTACTTCGACAACCAGCTTCCAGCCTATAGGGGGGCAGGAGAGGGAATATCCTGTTACCAGTGCTGCGCCTATCAGTTTGCAGCCACAGCCGACAGCGACAGCCATTTCGAAGACAAGCTGCTCTTCAAGGACGGCAAACACTTCTCAATGGGCTCCTGGCAGGTGGTCTCTCTCAACTGCCCCCGCGCCGCATACCTGGCAAGAGGCGACGATGAGCTGCTCTTCGAGTACCTGCGTGAGCTGATGGACACGTCGGTTGAGATCTTCAAGGTCAAGCGCGAGTGGATGAACCAGATCATCAAGAACCGCAGAATGCCCTTCGCCACGCAGCAGCCGCGCGATCCGATCACAGGCGAGAAGGGCTCCATCGCAGTGGGCCTGGAGGGGCTGGTCTACACCATAGGCGTTGTGGGCGTCAACGAGATGGTTGAGTTCCACACCGGAAAACAGATGCATGAGTCGAAAGAGGCCTGGAAGCTGGCCGTGCGGGCAATGACTGAGATGGAGATCTACTCCAAGAAGCTCTCACAGACTCACGGCATGACAATAGCTTTAGCCCGGACGCCCGCCGAGACGACAGCCCAGCGATTCGCCGTATCAGATCTGATCCATGAGGAGTTTCGGGACTGCGCCGAGAGGGTCGTCAAAGGCGACCTGAAAGCCATGAAGAAGAACCTGCACAAGACACGCGATCTGCCGGTCTATTACACCAACGGCACACATCTGCCTCCTGGGGCTGATGTGACCATATTTGAGAGGGCAAAGCTGGAGCATGTATTCTTCCCGATAGTCGACGGCGGAAACATCTTCCATATCTTCCTCGGCGAGGCAACCCCGGACCCCCAGGGTCTGATGGCCTTCGGCCTTCGCCTGGCAAGAGAGACTCAAATAGGATACTTCACATTCAGCAAGGACATGACAGTCTGCCTGGGCTGCTCGATGGTATCTGGTGGCCTGGAGGACCGCTGCCCAAGCTGCGGATCTGAGGATGTTGACCACATCAGCAGGATCACGGGCTACTTGCAGGCTGTCAGCGGCTGGAACAGCGCGAAGCGCCAGGAGCTGAAAGACCGAAAGAGATACAACGAGTTGGCCTGAAAGCCCTCGCCGGGCTAACAGGCTAACGAAAGGTATATATCAGATATACTAACAGGAAGGTTTGCCGTGTGAGGCAAATTGGAGGAGTTAATAATGCCTGCAGTTGTTAACAGAGATGAATGCGTAAGCTGTGGAACCTGTGTTGAGGAGTGCCCAGAAGAGGCCATTTCCCTGGACAGCGAGGAAATAGCAGTCGTCAATGCTGAAAAGTGCACTGAGTGCGGAACCTGTGTTGAGGCTTGCCCATCCGAAGCCATCAGCATGGAGAAATAAACGCACATTTTAGCTCATTTTTTAGGCACTGCTTCTTTTTCTTTTATAGCCTCGTAGAATTTCTCCCAATCCAATGTTGTAGCCACACAGCCAGCTTTGGAGAGTGCTACTCCCCTCGCCGGTATGCCGTAGCGGTGGCAGAGGTCCAGACCCTCTTTTATCTCCATATGGCAGCCCACGCCGACGATGGCTCTCGGCTTGTATTGCTTGATTAGCCTCTTTATGAAGCTTGAGCCGGGAACTATGAAGAATCGATAGCCAAGATCCTCAGAGATCTTCTTGGCCTCGCCAACGCCACACAGCCCGCAGCTAATGCATTTTATCCCTTCGGGTGTGAGCTTCGCAGGGCACTGTGTGCTCCGAACGCACTGTGGCATGAAGATGAAACGCTCTTTGAAGGGCGTCTTCAGAAACTCCTTGTTGTTGATGTAGTTTCGGAGGCGCACACCAACATCATCGACTATGCTGTCATCCGCCCGGAATAGCCAGAAGATAGTCTTTATAACGTTCTCCAGGAGCATGATTCCGAGCAGCATATACCTGGCTGCAAAGAAGTTTCCCGTCTTAAAAGAGTAAATGATGAGCAGAGTCACAATTATGGATAAAATGAGGATAAGTGCAAAGAGGATAACCACAGCTTCTCCAACCAGATAAAAGAGCTGATTTATATACTCGGGGAACATGACATAACCCTGAAAAACACCCGGCCTATAAATCAGTTGCCTATAGGGCGGCGCAAGTTTTTTATCCCTCCTAGGCTGGAGAATAACACCTTCGCCTTTATGAAATTTGATGAGGATTGTAAAGATGGCTAAGATGCATAGCAGAAAGAAGGGTTCCTCCCGATCCCGACCTCCAGCGGCCACCAAAGCACCCGCCTGGTCAGATGTGTCCAAGGAGGAGCTGGAAAAGACGATAATGAAGCTGCACGAGAGTGGAACGGCTCCGAGCCGCATTGGCCTGACACTGCGGGACCAGTATGGAGTGCCTAGCACAAAGCTGGTTTTGGGCAAGAGCGTGACTGAATTCCTGAAGGAGAGAAACGCTCTCCCGGATCTCCCTGAAGATCTCACCAATCTAATGAGAAAGGCCCTGCATGTACGAAAGCATATCAATGCAAACAGCAAGGACGTTCACAACAAGAGGGCGCTTCAGCTCACAGAGAACAAGGTGCGACGGCTGGTCAAATACTATCACGACTCCGGAAGACTGGCGCCGGAATGGACCTATTCGCCACAGACGGCTGAGATTCTCATCTCATGAAGCGGCTTGACAAAGCTGCCGAGGTCATAGCCAGGTCGATACTGCATTGCGAACAGATGAGGGTGATCTCGCATAACGACGCGGACGGGATCACCTCCGCCGGCCTGATCTGCAATGCTCTCCTTCGCGCTGAGATTCCTTTTCAGGCCACATTGATCAACAGGCTGGACGACTCGGTGCTTGCCGGACTTGATGGGCCTGTCGTATTCTGCGATATGGGCAGCGGCAAGCCTGATATCATATCCCGCGTCAAAGACGACTGTTTTGTCCTTGATCACCACCGTCCCGTGGGCAGCATCGAATGCCATCACCTAAATCCACACCTCTTTGGAATAGATGGGGCCTTTGAGCTGTCAGCGGCAGGAACCGTCTACTCAGTCGTCCGTCACATGGGCGACAACTCCGACCTCTCGGGGCTGGCCCTCGTGGGAGCCATGGGCGACCGGCAGGCCATGATAGGCGCCAACAGGGCAATCCTCGATGAGGCAGTCGCCGCAGGCGCCGTCGAGGTGAGATCGGGCCTCAAGATGTCCCAGGACGGCCCTGCTGAGGAGGTCTTTGCCAGCAGCATTGAGCCTCTCCTGGACTTCGTGGGAGACAGAGAGGCAGCCCGCAGGTTTTTGCAGGAGCTAAAGATCTCGGGGGATGTCGAGAGCCTGGAGAGGGATGATATGGCGAGGCTATGCACCGCCGTCACGCTCCGGCTTCTGATGCAGGGAAGCTTCGCAGCAGATTCTATCATCGGCGAGGTCATCAGGCTCAAGCATGAGGTTGTCGAAAACTCCCTTGAGATGGTCCAGCTCCTCAATGCCTGCGGTAACAGGGATGTTCCGGGACTCGGCCTGACCTTATGCCTGCGCGATGCTGGGGCTTTGAGCCAGGCCGCCAGGATGGCAGCGGAGTACAAGGCCCATATCCAGCGGGAGATCGGGCTGCTCAGAGAGCAGAACAGGGTTTTGAAGAACATTCGATTCCTGAAGATGGAAGGTGGAGAAGCTGGCGCCATTGTATCGGGGCTAGGGATTCGCTATCTCTACACTGATATGCCACTGATCACTCTCAACCACAAGGATGATATGGTCAAAATATCGGCACGCGGAAACAAGCCGCTCATATCACGGGGCCTGGACCTGTCGGTTGCCATGCGAAAGGCTGCCGGTGCGGTGGGGGGAGTAGGCGGCGGTCACACCATCGCCAGCGGAGGGTCCATTCCGCCAGGGACGGAGGAGAAGTTCCTCTCTCACCTGGACTGGATCGTTGGAGAGCAGCTTAACGGTCCTGCTGATGATGCCGCGCAGGCGAAGCTCTCCAAAGAGGGCGCACAATGATCTCAGCCCGGCTGGTCTTCTGGGGCGAGGAGGCAGGGATTGTGGCTGATGCCGTAGAGCCGGACAACCTGCCCAATATGACCCTGGAGACGGATGCTGGGAGCCTCTCTTTTCAGTTCTCGACTGAGAAGATAGGAACTCTGCTCTCCACAGTCGACGATCTGCTGATGAACATTAAAATAGCGGAAGAGACTTGGACTATCACGGAGGATAGATGAGATTTCATTTGGAGGCCAGCCTTCGGCTTAGCGGCGACGCTACACCAGCCGAGGCTGCCATTTCCGACTTCTTTGCCGGGGCCGGGCCGATACTGGAGAAGGGAGCGCCGGAGGGCCAGGGCGCCCACCTGACTGCCTGGAAGCTTTCAGGAAACAGGATAGATCTGACAATAGACAGCGACCGCTATGTGCGGGCCCATGATGCATTGCTGCGGCTGCGCCGCCCCATCTCGGAGTTACTCGGAAAGCAATTTCGGATTGGCGTGCGCGGTCTTGATATAAACAAATTCGAGATCGAGGTCGAGTCCGAGAGAGAAATCAAGCACAAGATTCCCTATGTCAGGGAGATCACTTTTGAGGATAACAGACTTCATCTGTCTCTTGATGTGGGCTCGAATGGAACTCTTGGCCAGTCTGAGATTGAGAACCGCATACCTGACAGGATCATCAGCCTTCTCGAGGAGAAGCTTCAAAGCGGCTACGGAGGCAAGACAGAGCACTGGGAGCTCTTATGGGAGAGCGCTGCTCGCGAGCCCAAGTTCACTCAGGATCCGACTGAGGAGATGCAGAAGGCAGGCTGGATCAAGCACGGTTCCAGCCGGGGTCAGTGGATCTACGGGCCCGAGGCTACTCATGTATTCCGGGCCTTCGAGAGGATTGTCATCGAGGAGATCATCGGGCCGCTAGATTACAGGGAGATGATCTTTCCGAAGCTGGACACATGGGATGTCTGGAAGAAGAGCGGACATGCTCAGGGGGTTTATCCGGAGATCTACTTCGTCTGCCCGCCCAAGACCCGCGATCCTGCTTTTTGGGAGGAGGTCATGGACTACTACAAGGTCACCCACGAGGTCCCTCTTGATCTTGTCAAGGAGAAGATCGATGTTCCCATCGGCGGGATGTGCTATGCACAGTGCCCGACCTTCTGGGGATTCCTGCAGGGGATGACCCTTCCCAATGACGAGCTGCCTATCTGCGTCTTCGACCGCTCAGGCACAAGCCACCGGTATGAGTCCGGCGGGATTCACGGCATTGAGAGGGTGGACGAGTTTCACAGGATAGAGATCCTGTGGCTCGGGACAAAGGAGCAGGTTTTGGCAGAGGCTGAGAAGCTGAAGGCCTGCTACAAGCACATATTCGAGGATATCCTGGAGCTGACATGGCGCACGGCCTGGGTCACGCCCTGGTTCATGGCTCAGGAGGGCAAGACCGGCCTTGCAGAGATGACTGGCGCTGGAATAGAAATCACCAAGGACCTCACGATCCCCAAGCTTTTTGTCAAACAATGCAGAAAGTATGGCAAGAACAACGGCAGGACTTTTGCAGTAGGCGGTGGACAGCAACTTTCATCTGATGTAGTAGTGCAGGGCGACTCAGGCTCTGCCGCTCGCTTCTTCTACACAGCTAAATCTTCAAAACGTGAACGTAATGCAGGGCTAGAGGGGTTTGACACTAAAGTGAATGGGGCGTTTGACGGGAATGTTGATACTAAT
>JBFYLF010000061.1:0-8112 GCA_041305505.1 Methanothrix sp.
AGGAGGATCTTCCTCAAGTTCGTCCGGGATAACACCAGCGCCTATGATGCTTTCCTGATCGGAGCTGTTTTCCTGATCACCATAACTGGATTTTATGCAGAGTGGATGCGCGGCAATTCATTCCTAATCGGCAATGCGTTTGAGTATCCCATATATGCTCCCCACTTCGCCCTGATCCACACAGTGCTGGCCATCGGCTTGTTTGCCCTGGTCCTGCCCTGGAGCAAGTATATCCACGTCATAGCGACACCCATGACCCTCATCGGCAATAGAGGAGGAGAGTAAGAATGGCTGATCAAAAGAATTCCAAGCCCTTGATGACGGGCTTTATGTTGTCTACCCAGCTCATGGAGGTAGACGGCTGCAACCGGTGCCAGGAGTGCATGAAGTGGTGTCCGACCTTCGCTGTCAGGCCTGACCGGCCCGGCATCACCCCCATGTACAAGAATGCCCGATGGAGAGAGCTCATGGCGAAGAACCACAGCCTGCGAGCCAAGATCTTCGGCGGCAAGCCTCTTACCGATGATGAGATGAAGGTCTTCACCGACGATACTTACAGTTGCACCACCTGCGGCGTCTGCGGCACGGTCTGCGAGGCGGGAATCAAGACCGTTGAGCTGTGGGAAGCCATGAGGCCGAACCTGGTAGCGAGAGGCGATGGCCCTGTTGGAAAGCAGAACATGTTTCCCAAGCTCGTCAAGGCCGACAGGAATCCCTACATGGCAAAGCAGGAGGATAGGCTATGCTGGGTGCCCAAGGATGTCAAGGTTCAGGAGTCCGGAGAGATAGTATACTTCGCAGGCTGCACTGCTGCCTACCGCCAGCAGGCATTGGGAGTCGCCACGGTCAGGATTCTGGACACTCTTGGCGTGCCCTTCGCCATGCTCGGCAAAGATGAATGGTGCTGTGCTTCTGCCATGGTCAGAACCGGCCAGAGAGATGTAATGGCCGAGCATGCCGTGCATAATGTAGATGCACTCAAGGATGCAGGTGCCAAGCAGGTTCTCTTTGCCTGTGCGGGATGCATAAGAAATTCCGCCATTGATTGGCCCAAATGGTATGAGGGTTATATTCCTTACAAGAACGTGCCGCTCTCTGTGTTCCTCAGGGAAAAGATACGAAATGGTGAAGTAGAGTACAAGATTCCACTCAACTACTCTGTTACATACCATGACCCCTGCCACAATGGTCGGCACCTGATGCATGAGATGGGAACTGATTGGGCCTTTGAAGCCTCTCGCGACTGCATCACATCCATTCCTGGAGTAAAGTTCAGGGACATGGTGAGAAACAGGGCCCTGCAAAGGTGCTGCGGAGCAGGTGGCGGCGTCAAGGCCGGCATTCCCGATCTGGCTCTGGACTGCGCCAAGGCCAGAGTTAAGGATGGAGAAGAAGTATCCGCAGAGATCATTGCATCCACCTGCCCATTCTGCAGGAGGAACATCATGGATGGCAGAAATGACGCCAAGTCCAGCATAAAGGTCCTGGACGTGGTGGAGCTGATGGCTGCATCCATGGGTCTGGATATGACCATCCCCGAGAATCCGTACACCAAATTCCAGGAGCAGGATGTATTGGTCTGCGGTCCAACAACCTGCAAGGTCGAGACTGTGGAGCGCCAGGCACCCGGCAAGGATCTTGTGGGCGAGGCTCACTGAAGAGAATGCCCGGAGTTCCGGACATTTTCTTCTTTTTATATCTTTATTTTTTCTAAAAAACTAATTAAAATAATTATTTCATGCAGCTGCCTGTGAAGGCTCTAGGCAGGAGATCGGCCACAGTTGCAGTCAGAGCCTCGCCTCTGGAGTTTGTCATGATGACCAATATGTCCTCTCCGAACTCCATAAGGTTCTGGCGGCATATGCCGCAGGGTGAGACGATCTCATCTGAGCTGGCGACAATGGCCATTGCTTCGAAATTCCTCTCGCCGGATGAAACGGCTTTGGCAATCGCTGCCCTCTCAGCGCAGATCCCAGCACCGGATGCTGCATTCTCGATGTTTCCGGCAGAATAGATCTGGCCGCCTCTGCAGAGGAGAGCTGCTCCCACTTTGAAGCCTGAGTAAGGAGCATAGGCTTCTTTCATGGCATACTTGGCCTCTTCTATGAGCTGATCGTATCCTCCTCTATAGGGTTGCGGGCCGGAGCAGAGAGCGCCAATGTACATGCACTCATCTGGGGGTATGCTCGGTATGGGATCGGAAGACTCTGATATTGCCACAGGTGCATCTCTTATGATCACAGCAGGAATTCCCTCGTCTCCTTCCCCCATTATGATCTGAGCCGCTGAGACGAGGTTGTCTGCCACGGCTTTTCGGGTGATCTTCAGCTCCCGTCCGAAGAGGTCCTTCTGGCCCCGTGCATCCTCTACTGGATCGAGGCCTGCACAGGCCAGGGCCACGCCTACGCAGCCAAGCCGCAAGGGATGAGTCCTGCTGTCGCCGATGATCACTCCGATCTTCCTCCCCCGGCTCAAACGCTCCCGGATCTTTAAGGCTGAATCCCTGGCATCGGCAGGGAAGAGGACGACGCTGCCTGCAGGGGCATTGGAGTTGTCAATACCAGCATTTGGATAGAGAAAACCGTCCCGCATAGTCAGAACAACGCCCGGAATGCCTCCGATTATCCTGTCAGACTCCTTTAGTATCAGCTCCATCTCAGCAGCGTCTTTTCCAAACCTATCTGCCAATGAGCATGCAGCAGGGCTTGGCGTTACGTCCTTCAGATCCACAACCCGCCCTTCTGCCGTGGCAAGAGTGCTCTCTGAGATGACGAGGATGTCGCCGTCTTGGAGAGCCAGGCCCAGCCCGGACATCGCCTCTTCAAGTCTGTCTGCCAGATCGTCGCCAGGCTCTATGAGATCTGTCTTTATTCCAATTAGCTTCAAACTCTCACCTGAAAGCGCTCCGGGCCGTCTATCAATGCCATAGCCCTCTCTATCAACTCTGCCAGGCGGGAGAGGCGGAATGGCTGGCCCCTCAGGTTCCTGGCTAGGCCGGAGATCTGATGAACCGTTCCGAGTATTAAAACCTCCTCAGGAGAGGGATCGCAGCGAAGTGCGAGTTTAGGCACAGCCGCATCTCCCCCCCTTGAGAGCATCTCCTGCTTTACTATTATGGCCTCCATGCTCGAGAGGCCCCGGACAGATAAGACCCGAAATGATCCTTTCCTGCATAAAGCCGCAAATCCCATCTCATCCACGCCTGTCATCCTGAGTGTCTCGGCCAGGTCGTCGCCATGACCCAGGTAGTCTAGGGCCTCAACCTCCATCTCCTCATCTCCAGAGACAGCCGGACGGCCCCGGATGGCCTGGGCCATGAGTACGGTCTCCCTGCTGGCTGCGATGTCATGTGTTCGGACGACGTGAGAGCCCAGATAAACAGCTATTGCTGTCGATGCAAGCGTTCCCGCCAGTCTCTGGAATGGATCAGGCTGGCGAAGGCATGACCCGATAAAGGACTTTCTGGATAGAGCCGCAACAGTTGGCCGTCTCAGAGCGCGAAGCCTTCTCATGCCATTTAATATAGCCAGATCATAGTCAGCCGTCTTCTCAGGGATCCATCTGCCTATCCCGGGATCGACGCAGATCCTCGAAGGGCTTATGCCTGCGTCCTCCGCTGCCCTCATCCTCTCGCCAAGAATTGAGATAATCCTGCCCAGATCTAGGAGGTCGCCGGCTCTCTTTTCAGAGGCCATGATTATCAATGAGCCGTCATGCTCGGCAACGACGGGGGCCATATCTGGATTGGATAGCCCGGAGACGTCGTTGATACACTCTGCTCCTCGCGCGAGAGCATCTCTGGCTATAGCTGGCCTCTGGGTGTCCACTGAGACCGTGATGTCGAGGCTTTCCAGGATATCCGAGAGCACAGGAAAGAGCCTCTCTCTCTCGATGCTCTCTGTTATGGCAGGAGAGCCCGGTGCAGTGGAGACGGCTCCTAGATCGATTATATCGGCGCCCTGATCCTTCATTGCCCTCGCGAGTGAGAGTGCCTCCTCTGGACCCGCGACGGAGCCCTGATAAAAAGACTCACGGCTGAGGTTGATGACGCCCATGAGCCGCACATCATAGCGGTCTCCCACAGGAACCGCTCCTATATAACCCTCTATCAAATCCAACACCTATGTCAGCCGCAAGATAAGTCCTACTCCGAGAGCCGCAGCAGTATGCCAGTCCTCCTGGCCCTCTCTATGGCCCGATCAAGCAGGATCAGCCCGAGGCCAAGGTAAAAGGAGGCCAGAGCCGCGCCCCACATCAGATGATGCGGGCCAGGAATAAATATTGACCTGTAATACTCAAGGAAGTAGGTGAGGGGTATGGCCCTGGCGAGGGCTTGCAGCATGGGAGGAAGCACATCTACAGGATAGTAGATTCCACTCACAAGAAGTATCAGGCCGCTCAGGCTCCAGGCTGCAACGTCGGCCTTCTGGCCGAATGTTAGGATTGAGATGCAGACTGCGATCCCTATGACCGCGGCCATTGCAAAGACCCCGGCCAGGAACACCAGAACAGGAATGGGGCCTCCTGCCAGGAAATCAAATCCGAAGAGATAGCTGCTGACGCCCGTCAGTATGAAAAAGACGACGCTGCCGCGCAGGATCCCAAAGAGCAGAGCGCCGAAGATCAGATGGTAGCTCTTGATCGGCGCTATGAATGTGTTCTTGATGCTCTTGGACCACATGTCGAATAAGAGGACATAGGCCACATCTATCTGGGCGACCTGCAATATTGTGAGGGCTATGGCGCCCACGAGCAGAAATGAGACCATCGAGCCCTCGACCTGGAGGAATTTCGTGAGCAGGCCTATGGAGAGAAGGCTGATCATCGGCCAGAAGAAGAGCTCGAAGACTGTGAATATGTTCCTCTTCGAGATGATCCAGTTCTTGTAGGCCGATGCCAGAAATCTGTTCAGTTCACCTTGCCAGCTCAATGAAGACATCCTCCAGATCGGGCTCCTTTATGTCAATGTTCGCAATAGTCGCCTTCGAGAAGAGCTTGATTATTCCGTCGAGGCTCTCCTCCTTCCTGTCAACCACAATCTCTAATCTGTTCTCTTCGCTCTTGAAGCCCAGGACCCCTGGCAGCCTCTCGAGGGAGGGTATATCGGCTTTTCCCCTGTAGGAGACGACAATCTTCTCACCGAGAGCCAAATTCCTCTTGAGGTTTTGGGGGGTATCCAGGGCAACTATCCTGCCCTTTCGGAGGAATGCGATCCTGTCGCATAGCATCTCGGCCTCGGGCATGTAGTGGGTCGAGATGACAACTGAGATTCCCTCCTCCTCGTGAATTCTCCGGATCAGCATCCTGGTCTTTATTGAGATGTCGGGGTCAAGGCCTGTAGTCGGCTCATCCAGGAAGAGCAGACGTGGGCGGTTGATCATGGCCTTGGCGAGGGAGAGCCTCTGCTTGAGGCCGGTTGATAGGTCTTCGAACTTCATATCCTTAAAATCGCCTAGCTCGAATGCATCGATCTGATCCTCAACTGCCTTTGAAAGCTCGCGGCCATA
Organism: Methanothrix sp.; assembly: GCA_041305505.1. Taxonomy (GTDB): domain Archaea; phylum Halobacteriota; class Methanosarcinia; order Methanotrichales; family Methanotrichaceae; genus Methanothrix. The sequence continues at coordinate 5,508 of JBFYLF010000061.1, forward strand.
CAGGCCATAGAGCATGCCGTAATGTCGAAGGTTCTCTGCAACTGTCAGGCTCCACGGGAAGTTGGGCTTGGCAGTGCTGATGTTGATGCATTTTCTGATCTCAGATCGGCTGCGGCGCGCATCCATTCCCAGTATGAAGAGGCTTCCCTCTTCAGGGTAGATGAGCGTCGAGAAGATCGAAATCAGGGTTGTCTTGCCTGAGCCGTTCGGGCCGAGAAGCCCGAAGATCTCCCCTTCATCGATGTCAAGGGATATGCCCTCCAGTATGCTGGCGGACCTGCCAAAGAAGCTCTTGTATCTCTTGGAGATTCCCCTTGCCTCAACAGATTTCTCAGTCAAACGAAACACATCTCCTAATCCCCGATGGCTGCCTAGGGCCTCCGTCTTCTCCTGATCAGCCGAAGCAGATCACCCGGGCCGCCTCTTCTCAATAGGATTGCCGCAATGCCTGCCAGAATCAGGAACGCGATCGCCGGCAAAGACCAGCGACGAAGGGCACCTGGCTGCTGCAAGGAGACTGTCAGAGGAATGCTGGCGCATTTTTCCCGGCAGCAGACCTCGCAGTCCATCTGGTAGTCCTGGCGCCTTGCGTTTCCATCCACACCGATCAGGAAGTCGGCTACGACGATAGATCCCGGCGATAGGTCTCCCAAAGCTGCCTGCTCGGTCTCGACCTGGAAGGGAGGCGCGGCCAGGAGCCTGGCACTGCAGTTGTGAAGCTCTGATTCGCCATCGTTTCCGATGGCAGCCTTGAGCACATCCCCGTCTCCCGGATAAAGACGGGACCTGGCTGCCAGTACCCTGAGCTGCTCGCCGTCTCCATACACAAATACATCGATTGTTATGTTCTGCCTCTCAGCTTCGTCCAGGGGATAGGCAACCCCGCTTCTAACGCTCACATCCGCCTGCCTCAGATAAGTGAGATCGAGGATCAGCTCATGCCAGCCCGATGAGTTCTTCATCACACTGACATTGAAATCCATCGATTCCTTCTCGCCTGCAGAAAGATTCTTGATGCTCTGCTGCCCCGTCGTCACAATGATCGGCCCTGATCCGAGGAGGGCCGCATTGATTTCTTTTGCATCCGGCCCCCTCATCTCCTCTTTCATCTCCAAGATTATGTCATCGCTCCTGCCGCTCTGGTTTATTGGCATCAGCTCCTCAAGCTCGCCGAGGTTTGCGATGTCGATTCGGAGGAGGCCTTCGCCCGGCTGGAGAGCCGGATTGGATGCAGAGGCCACGAGATGGGGCCTTCCCAGGGACTTGTAGTGGTCGTCTGCGAAGAACATGATCTCCTCCGCCTGGGATGAAAAAGAGACTAGAAGCAGAATGCAGAGTGCGGACAGGAGTCTCATCAGACGGGAATTATGGCTTTATCCCTTTAAGCATATCTCTATTCTCCTTTCGATTTGGCGATCATCTCCCCTAGCGGGAGAAGAGAGTGCTGAGGAAGAAGGCGACTGCCGCCGTCAGAATGATCGTCGCCCCCGATGGGACATCAAGCTCGTAGGATATCAGAAGCCCGGCAGTCACAAAGATGGAGCCGAGGACTATCGAGCCGAGCATGATTGAAGGCAGGCCCTGCAGGTGCCTTCTGCTTATGGCACCGGGAATTGTCAGGAGAGCAATGACCATGACTATGCCTACTATCTTGATCAGTATCACAACGCTGAATGCTACCATTGCCAGGAGCAGGAGTCTGAGGCCTGAGACCGGCAGGCCGATCGCCTCTGCATAGACCGGATCGAAGCTCAGGAGGAGAAACTCCTTGTAGAGCAGAAAGACCAGGAGGAGGATTATCATGGTCATAAGCAATATCAAGAGCACATCGGAGCGGGTCACAGCCAGAATGTTTCCGAAGAGGTAGCCGTAGAGGTCTCTGGCATAGCCTTTTGAGAGGGTCAGGAGCATTATTCCCAAAGCCATTCCCGTAGCCATGAAGACGCCTATCGCCGTGTCCTCAGAGACCCGCGCCCTTGAGCTTATCAGTCCTACGCCGATTGCAGTCAGGACGGCAGATCCTATCCCGAAGGCCAGGGGATCGTATCCGAGGAAGTAGCCAAGGCCTATGCCCCCGAAGGCAGCATGGGCTATGCCATCGCTTATGAACACAATTTTATTCAGGATCACATAGATCCCGATTATGCCGCAGAGCACTGCTGCGGCAAGGCCGGCGAGCAGGGCATTTCTCATGAACTCGTATGAGAGAAGGTCAATGTTTATCATGTTCCCTCAGGACCCTGTGGGGCATGCCGTGGGCTATCATCTCAACAGGGCAGCCGTAGGCCTTCTCTATGTCCTCGCTCGTCAGTTCATGAGAGATATGGCTGTCACGTCATGGGAGACGAGGACTATGGTTATGCCACCCTTCTGGTTGAGGTGGCCGAGCAGCTCATAAAAGTCGGTCTGCTGGGCTGAGTCCACGCCTGCAGTGGGCTCGTCGAGGAGGAGGAGCTGCGGGTCCGATACGAGAGATCTGGCCACAAAGACCCGCTGCTGCTCTCCACCTGAGAGGGCTCCTATCTCCCTCTCGGACCTGTCCTCCATTCCGACTGCCTCCAGGGCCCGGCGGGCTGCCTCACGGTCCGCACTTCCGTATCGATTG
>JBFYLF010000062.1:0-7719 GCA_041305505.1 Methanothrix sp.
GAGTCTACGAGGCCGGCATAAGCTCCTCGGAGCCCCGCCCTCTCCAGATGATCAAAGGGCCGGTCCGCGGGACGGGCTAGGATTATGCCCCACCGATCGCTTCCCGGCACTGAGCCCTTCCGCAGGCGCGGGATCAGGCCCGCCTGAACGACGGAGGACTTGCCGCTTCCAGAGGGGCCCATAACGAGCAGGAATCTCGGCCTGGCCAAAAGCGCCCCCTCCAGCCCCAAAACCAGCTCCCTCCTGCCGAAAAAGAACTCCGCATCCTTCTCTGTGAACGCAGCCAGGCCCATGTAAGGCCGGACATTCGAGGCAGCAATCTCGGGACAGATTGAAATGAGCGTCTCTGCTGGAGTGACAAAAGCCGTCTCAGAGAGCCTGCCGAATCTGTCGGGCGAGGCTATGGATGTGACCATGCCCACCACCCGGCGCGCCTGCATGTCATAGACCGGCCCGCCTGAAAAGCCTGGAGTGACCTCAGAACTCTCGGCCTGCCAGACCTTCATTCCCAGGATGCTCGTCTGATCTATCAGTCGTCCTTCTCCGTAAAGCCCCTCATCCGGGCTCTGATCCGGAAAGCCGAAGCTTTGGAACGAATGGCCTCTGCTTCCCTCGGAGCCGCCCAGAGGCAGAGCTGTCGCGCCCTCCGGCAGAGGCCCATCCAATTGGAGAAAGGCCACATCCTCTGCATCCGCCGCCCTCCAGGCTTGAGGCAGCAGCCTGGCCTCTGCCCTTGCGCCGTTGGCCCAAAAGACGATCTCCACCTTCTCGGGCCTCGGGTAGCCGCGCACCTGGAGCTTCTCATCCTGGACGACATGCGAACAGGTGACGATTATCCCCTTCTCCGACAGAACAAAGCCGGTCCCTGAGGTGGTCGCGCCGTCTGCCGCCAGAATTCTGACTACGCCCGTCTTGAGGTCAAAAGGCATCTTCTCAGGCCCGATTTCAATTGGATTCTCTGAAGGATTGACTACTGCTTGCTCTCCATTCTCCACTTCAAACTGATCTTGAAGTTGGCCTCTCCGCCGACTTTGGTGATGATAAATCCGCTGTCTGCCTTCAGCGTCAATCCGAACTCCACAGTCGCCTCATCAGGCGGATGACTGATATTGATGAGCTTTGAGACTATGCTGCTGGCAATGGGGCCAAGGCCGTTTATGGCAGCCTCAAACGACTGAGCAGCCTCATCGGGAAGGCCGCGCCCGGCTTTTACGAGCCCGCTTCTCTCAACCTCTCCGCTCTCCATCTCGACGAATACAAATCCGCCTGATTCAAGAGGGAACTTGACCAAATCCTTCATAACACCAGGATTGGAGCTTATGCAATTTATAATCTTTTAATTCTGCTGTTCTCTTGCTGCTTCGAACAGGCTCCATGATACGATCTCGCGAATTGGCCCCCAGTGCCCATCAGGTCAGTTCCTTAATTGAGAGCCGAAAATTTGCAATGTGAGGATGAGATCTCAAGAGGCCTAAAGATCAGGGATATCCTCAACTTTTTTGCAGTCTTCATGTCCTGGAATCATAGAGGATGGAATTGAGCGCGGATTCTTGTGGATATTCACAGACACACCTGCTCGGCGTAGAAAGCTGAAAGGGAAGGAATAGAGCCGTCAGGGGGAGTAATGCAAGGGTATTTCTGCAGCTCTAATTAATAAAGTCCTTTTTACCTATTTAAATTTAATTAAATTAAGTATATTTAATTATGGCAAGGAAATAGTCATCGTAATAATAGCCTCCAGAAAAATATTTGGAGTGACTAAGTATATGGCAGCAGCGCTAAACATAGGTCAGACACATAATGCAAAATATTATAATACATATATCACAAACAGCCGGAAAGTATTTATAACTATTACAATTACTATTAGTAGCATGAGCGAAGGGGTCATCATAGTCTTAAATTTTCTGAGGGCAGCTTCAATGCAGATCACAATCTGGCGCTGGGAAGCGCTCATGATTGCACGGTACGGATGGAACTGGGGCTACAAAGGTCCATGGGAAAGGTCCTAAAAGTACAAAGGATATATTATGATGTTTAAAATTTAAATATATTATTATAAATTAAATATAAAAGAATGTCTTGCCTGGTCTGCTTCATTGATGACTCTGTAGCCATCAGGCATCTTTTCGCTTAATTGATTTCGATGCCTCTTACCTTCTACGCCTATCCTTCCGATGGTGCCCCATAATCTACACAAGCTTTATTTGCCATCGTGCGAAGGACACCTCCATCAGATTATGAGGAATGCTATGCGACTTTCCATGGATTTGGAGCTGCAGGATGTTCCAGGCCAGCTACTCCTGGCTCTGCAGCCCTTTAGGGATAACAAGGCAAATATCATCAGCGTGGTCCATCACAGGGATCGAAAGACACCACGCGGTATGATACCTGTTCGCTTCATAGTTGAGGTGGACCGCTCAAAGATAGAGACCGTCAAGGCCAGCCTCAAGGAGAGCGGAATCTCAGTCGTCCGCTCTGGCGAGGAGCGGCTCGTAGAGTCAGTTTCGGTGGTCCTCGTGGGGCACGTCCTGGACAGCGATCTGGGAGATACGGTCAACCGCATTGACTCCACGGGCTATGCTGAGGTCATGGACCTCTCCCTCTCCATGACAGGCATCAACGAGCCCTCTTCCGCATATCTCAAGATCAGAGCCACTGGCAAAGCAGAGATCCAGAAGGCCCTAGGAATCTTGCGAGATGTCGGCAAGGAGAAGAAGCTGCTTGTGATCGAGCCCATAGAGTTGGAGGCGGTATAAGGATGAGAGATGTCAAGGTTTCTTTGGTTGGCTATGGCATCGTGGGCCACGGAGTCGTCGATGTCCTCAATCGCAAGAAGAAGATGCTCCGGGATATGGGGCTCGATTTGAAGCTGATAAGCGTCACAGACCACACAGGCACAGTTCTAGCAGAAGATGGAGTCGACCCGAATAAGATTCTTGGTGAGAGGACGCTGGCAAATGTGGCGACATCGGGAATGAAGGGCAGAGAGGCAATCTCAGCCATAGACTCGGATCTGGTCGTAGAGGTTACGCCAACCAATATTGTTCATGGCCAGCCGGGTCTCGGCCACATGGAGGAAGCCCTGTCCACGGGAAAGCATGTGGTCACATCCAACAAAGGGCCTCTGGTCGTCTCCTACAGCCGCCTGAAGAAGCTTGCAGAGGACAACGGGGTTATGCTCAAGTTCGAGGCTACAGTTGGCGGCACAATGCCATTGATCAGCCTCGTGGAGCGAACGCTTGTAGGCAACACAATCTACGGCATTCGGGGCATATTCAATGGAACCTGCAACTACATTCTTACCCGCATGACTGAGGAGGGGATACCATATGCCCATGCTCTCTCAGAGGCCCAGGATTTGGGAATAGCGGAAGCCGATCCCAGCTACGATGTGGAGGGTGTGGACACGGCTGGAAAGGTGGTCATACTTGCCAATTCCCTCTTCGACATGGATGTAAAGTACGGCGATGTGGATGTCACCGGGATCACAGGAGTTACCCCCGAGGCCCTGGCTCTGGCAAAGAAGAAAGGGTATGCGATCAAGCTCATAGGCGATGTGCCCGGCCTGACCGTCCGGCCTACGCTGGTTCCCATGGGAAGCCCAATAGCGGTCTCCGGAACCCTGAACTCGGCTGCCATTTACACGGACCTCTCCGGAACCATAACGGTCACGGGCCTGGGAGCCGGCTCAATTGAGACCGCGTCGGCGATACTCACAGACATCATCAGCATCTACAGGACGAAAAGGATAGACGCCATATTCTAGGGCCTGAAATTTAGGAGCATGACGAGCTTTCTCGCCTTCGCACAGCTCTGCCAGAAGGTGGAGACGACATCCGGGTCCCTGGATAAGACCGATCTAGTCGCAGCATTCCTTGGGACCTTGGATGATGCAGAGCTGGCGGTGGCATGCAGCTATATCATAGGAACCATCTTTCCTCCGGGCCAGGACCTCGAGTTAGGTGTCGGCCCGGCCATCCTCTACCAGGCCCTGGCAAAAGCCTGCGGCTGCCCCATGGCTCAGGTCACGGACATGCTCAGAGCCACTGGCGATCCGGGACTGGTTGCCTCAGGGATGGTGGAGAGGAAAAGGCCCCTGGGATTTGCCGCCTTCTTTGGCGAAGAAGAGGGAAGTTCACTCTCAATCCAGGATGTCCATAATAGGTTTGTGGCCATAGCACGGGCCTCAGGCAAACGAAGCCAGGATGCCAAGGTCAAGAACCTGCAGTTCCTCTTCAGCCAGGCTCGACCTCTGGAGGCGAGGTACATTGCACGTCTGGCAATTGAGGACATGAGGATTGGGGTTGGCGAGGGGGTCATGAGGGATGCGCTGGCCAGGGCCTTTGCAGGGACCGGCGCCACATCTCAGAGCGTTGAGAAGGCTTACAATCTGACAAATGATATGGGGCTCGTGGCTGTGGCAGCCCGGGGAGGAAGGTTGGCCGAGCTTTCCGTGATGATCAACCATCCCATCAAGATGATGCTGGCGCAGCTCGGGGAGAGCATTCCTGCGACCATTGCCGAGATCGGCCTGGCCGCAGTGGAGTGGAAATATGACGGGGCGCGTGTCCAGATTCACAAAGACGGAGCCAATGTGAGAGTCTTCTCTCGTCGGCTGGAGAATGTTACGTCTTCTCTGCCTGAGATGGTCCAGGCAGCCCGGAAGGTCAAGGCCAAGAGCGCCATACTGGATGGAGAAGCAGTGGCCGTGGGAGCCGACGGCCGGCCCATGGCCTTCCAGGAGATACTAAAGCGCTTTCGAAGGAAATATGATATCGAAAAGCTGGCTGCAAAGATTCCCCTGCGGCTCTTCCTCTTCGATCTGATCTACCTGGATGGAAAGAGCCTGGCCGATCTGCCCCTAAGGGAGAGGAGGGCTCTCCTGGAGGGTGTGGCAGGCCCGGATCTTCTGGCCGATCAGGTTTTATCCGGCAGCGTCGAGGAGGTAGTCGCGATTTACGAGAGGGCGCTAGAGGCCGGACACGAGGGACTCATCCTCAAGAATCCCTCCTCGGCCTATGCTCCGGGGAAGAGGGGCAAGAACTGGCTCAAGATCAAGCCGGTGATGGAGACACTGGACCTGGCCGTGATCGGAGCCAAATGGGGAGAAGGCAGGAGGGCGAGCTTCCTGGGCTCCTACCGCCTTGCCTGTTTGGACCAGTCTTCGGGAAAGCTTCTGGATGTGGGGTGGGTGGCCACGGGGCTGACAGACGAGGCCCTAGCAGACCTCACCGAGATGTTCCGGGAACTGATCATCCTGGAGAAGGGCATGGAGGTTGAGATCAAGCCTGCTGTGATCTTCGAGGTTGCCTATGAAGAGATCCAGAGGAGCCCGAATTACTCTTCTGGATATGCCCTGCGCTTTCCGAGAATGGTGGCAGTCAGGGATGACAAGTCTCTGGAAGAGGCTGATACCCTGGAGAGAATCCTTTCTCTCTATCGGGGGCAGAGGGGCAGGGGCAATTCAATCTGACCCCTCAAAAAATCCTTATAAAATTAATATTAAAAAACTTTAGGAATAATGGAGCTGATAATTAGATGATAACCAAGATGCTGAGCGATCTGAAAGAGGAGGATCTGAGGAGCCTTCTCACCCGTGATGTGGGCATCACCGATGTGCTGGAGATTGTCAATGAGATTGTGATGGAGGTAGGTGAGAAGGGGGACGAGGCCCTCTTCGAGTTAACAGAGCGGTTCGAGGGAGCGAGGCTAGATGACCTGCGGGTAAGCGAAGAGGAGATCGATGCCGCCTATGACCTGGTAGAAGAACGGCTCAAGGAGGCTCTGGCCGATGCGGCGGACAATATATTTTATTTCCATCGCCAGCAGAAGGATCGGGATCTTTGGATGGCCGAGGTTGCCCCAGGCGTCACAGTGGGCCAGAAGACTGTGCCCCTGGACAGCGTGGGGGCCTATGTGCCAGGCGGAAGGGCATCTTACCCCAGCTCTGCTCTGATGAATGTGATCCCTGCCAAGGTGGCCGACGTGTGCCGCATTGTGGTCTGCACGCCCCCCCAAAAGGACGGCTCGGTGACACCTCTGACCCTCGTGGCTGCGGACATGGCAGGCGCTGATGAGATCTACAAGGTTGGCGGGGCCCAGGCCATAGCTGCTATGGGCCTCGGGACCGAGAGCATCGAGAGGGTCCAGAAGATCGTGGGGCCGGGAAATGTCTATGTCACAGCGGCCAAGATGCTCCTGCGCGGCAGCGTCGAGATCGACTTTCCCGCCGGTCCCAGCGAGGTCCTGATCCTGGCCGACCGGACAGCCGATCCGGGCGTCATAGCAGCGGATATGATCGCTCAGGGAGAGCACGACCCACGCTCCATATCGGTATTGGTCACAACTGACGATCTCATGGCCAGCGCAGTCATCGAGGAGCTCGGCATTCAGGCGGCGACGGCTTCACGCAGCGATATCATCCAGCAGAGCCTGGAGCACAGCGCCGTCCTCCTGGCCGGGGACATGGATGAGGCCCTGGACTTTTGCAATGCCTTTGCGCCGGAGCATCTGGAGATCATCACTGCCGATCCCATGGGGGCCTTCCGGTCCATCAGGAATGCCGGAAGCGTCTTCCTGGGCCGGTTCACCCCGGTTGCGGCAGGCGACTATGCCAGCGGCACCAACCACGTGCTACCCACATCCGGATACGCAAGGACCTTCTCGGGGCTGAATGTGGACCACTTCACAAAGAAGATAAGCGTCCAGATGATCACCGACGACGGGCTGCTGGGGCTGGAGGAGACCATCACCACCTTGGCCGAGGCGGAGGGCTTGAAGGCGCATGCGGAGTCGGTGCGGAGGAGGCTGGAGCCGAGGGAGTAAGGAAGAGCACCAACATCTGCCTTCATCCTCTCAGCATTCTTTATTGTCCAGGTTGAAGCATATTTTTTGGGGTGCTCATAATCATTTAAAAGACCGAAATGCTGAGGATTCTAAAGTGTCCAAGGATATGAACGTGAACCTTGATTGGAATGCAATCAACCCACTAAATGGATCGAAATCAAGTGCCTTCGAAGAGCTATGTGCACAGCTTGCCCGTGCCGAAAGCCCTAAGGATTCACGTTTTGAACGGAAGGGTACTCCTGACGCTGGTGTCGAATGTTATTCTGTACTTAGCGATGGCAAAGAGTGGGGATGGCAAGCTAAATACTTCGACACTCTTGGAAATGCGCAATGGTCTGAACTGGATAATTCAGTCAAGACTGCATTGAATAAACATCCTCAGCTGGTTAAGTATTTTGTCTGTGTCCCCCTAGATCGCCCTGATGCCCGCGATGGCAGAACATCCGCACGGCAACGCTGGGATGAGCATGTAGTGAAATGGACAGGATGGGCATCTGCCAAGGATATGACTATCGAGTTCATTTTCTGGGGTAGCAGCGAGCTTTTAGAGCTTTTGATGAATCCTCAACATGGGGGAAAGGTATTTCGCTGGTTCGGGGCACACAGATTCGATGACGATTGGTTCACTGCTCGCCTAAAAGAAGCCATCAAGACAGCCGGACCGCGGTACACACCAGAGATTCATGTCACTCTTCCAATCGTCTCCGAATTCGATGCTTTTGGACGCAACGAGGAGTTTTTTGAGGGGGTCAAGGCTTGCGCTCTTAACATCCGCAGGGACCTTAGAGCTTTTAAGAGCTACGAATCGAAGATTGATTATCACGAGTTGGATTCTTTAGTATCAGAGATTACTTTGAGGGTTAATAATAC
>JBFYLF010000063.1:0-7673 GCA_041305505.1 Methanothrix sp.
ACGCCGTTTCATCTCGAAAAGTCTCGCGTCTTCGTCGCAGAAGAGGGTCTGGAGGCGCTTCGCTCACATGCAGACACATCGATTGTCATGGACAACAACCGTCTGCTGGACTTTGCTCCAAACCTGCCCCTGCAGGATGCCTTTTCTCTCGTAGACCGAACAACTGCTGAGATAGTGATGGGAATATGCGAGACCATAACCTGCCCTTCGCTCATCAACCTGGACTATGCAGACGTTTGCACAATCATGAGATCTGGTGGAGCCTCATTCATGTTTGTAGGGGAGGCGAGGACCAAGAGCAGCCCGGAGAAGATCGTCCACTCGGCTCTCCGAAATCCGCTTCTCGATGTCGACTACCGCGGCGCCGGGGCCTGCCTCTTGCACATGACCGGGGGCCCAGACATGACGATGAAGGAGGCGGCAGCCATCGCCGGAGCCCTTACAGCTGAGCTGGACCCACAAGCCAATGTAATTTGGGGCGCTAGGATTAGGTCGGACTATGCAGGAAAGGTCAGGCTGATGGCAATCATCACAGGGGTGAAATCTGCGCAGGTCTTGTCGCCTTCCGGTGCTTCGGGCGAGAGGCCTTCTCAAATGCGAAGAGAACGGAAGATAGAAGAGACGAATCCTAAGATAGACATGATAAGATGAGCTAAGATGAGCGAGATAGCATACCCGGTCTTTGCCCTGATCGTATCAGTGCTGCTTGTGACGGCGACAGTCTACAGCATCCGCCTCTATCTGGAGATTTAAAAATAAAGGCGCGAAAAGGCAAGATTTCAGAGTTCAAGCCTGATGGATGTTCTGCAAAGTTGTCGGTAGTTAGACCATTCTAATTTTCGTTGTCAAAACTCAGTAGAGGGGGTATTTGGGAGATGAGATAGAGGCAGAAATGAACTCACACACGATCTAGATGCATATTTATATGTGATCAACCAAATTTCATTATAATGGATCCCAAAGAATTAGCAACTAACTTTATAAAGGCCCGCAAAGTCATTTCGGATCTATTTGACGTAGCTTGGCTTGAATCAAGCACAGAAAATGAGCTTCAAAAACTATGGAAAAGGACGGATTGGATAAACTCTAAGGCAGATTGGATTGCTTGTACAGAACTCCTCATATTTGGTAATTGCCTAAAAAAATGTAATCAAATTAATGAAGATAGAACTAAGTATTTTGTGGAAAAGATCAAGCGCAGCAAAGATTATAATGAGCGAAAAGGGGCTATATATGAGATGATCGTTGCGGGCGCATATTCTCATGAAGGACATTCAGTAGTAGAATTTCCGATAGATCCTGATAGCTCTAGCTACGACCTGAAATTGATGCAAGATGGATTTAATATATACCTATCTATAAAAAATTATGGCCTATTTGAGAGAGTTGAAGGATTTGTCGAAAAATCCAAAGTAATTAAAGAATTAATTAAGCAAAATTTGCAGAAAGGATGTAATACGATATTTATTATCAATGATAAATCCTTTCCTAGCCTTTTAGATTGGAGATCACTCCAAGAAAATTTGCCCAAGTTGCTAAATTCAGATTCTAAGAAGACAGTTGATGGCAAGTGGTCGATACCGCTTGAAGGTGGATGGTCAATTTCTGTAAAATATGCTACTGGAAATGAGCAGGATTCGATGAGTAATATTCCCTTCCCAGGCCCCATATGCTCGGAAAAGGAATCATACATTCTGTTCCTGTTCACAAAACTCCACCAAAATGATTTGACAAACTTATTCGAAAAAATATTTGATAAAGCGTGCGAAAATTTTGAGATTCATGGAAAAGATGATCCGAAATCGATAAATATAGTTTTCTTAAGGGTTCCTAGAGAAATCGACCTCGGATCCTGCAAAAAAGCAAGTATCGATTATTTTAAAGGAAACGAAAATTCTAAAGTTTCAGGAATCTTCCTTTATCAACCTGAACTCGCTGGCAGCAGAAAAGGTGAATTTAGCGGAGAAAGTTTAGCTCATTGTTATGAATTTATAACCAATCCCCATAAGGGAGAAATATTTAATTCAAGAAGAATAAAACTAATTCCTAAATTCATAGCTGGGATCTGGAATAAGGGATCTACGCCAATTATGTTTGTTACAGGGAAGAACAATATAATATCTGAAGACACAGAGTACTATAAATATCAATCTGGCCATATATATTATCAGCCAACAAAGGACAAACACAACCCAGAAATGGTTAACGGCACACTAATGGAACCATGTAGGTCTTTAGCAAAAACTGATAAAAAGAGGCGAATGCTATTGCCAGAAAGCAACGATCTCTTATTACTATGATAAACAATTTTGTATTATGTGTGAATAAGCATCCTAGCTATCGAGTTTTAACATGTGTCTAACGAGGTTAAGGCTACCGAAGACTTGGCAGAACCAGATGGTTATGCTCGCCGCATCGCCCTTGTGGCCCCCTTTGCCTGCCACCTAACCCTCTCCCTTCGGCGTGACCCTCTGGAACTTCCAGAGCCGATCGAGCCTCGCAGTGGCATCTACCCCTACCTTTGTTGTGATGCCCTCAATGCTTCGCGGGTCGAGGGTGCTGCCCCGAACATTTGGATGGATGACCAGATCCTCATCTCCCCTCATCCTCGTGGCAATGGCAAACTCGAGGTCGCGCCAGTCGTAGATGTCAATATCCGAGTCCACAACCAGAACGTGCTTAAGCGACCCGTGCGCCCTGAAGGCGGCCTCGATTGCCCGCCTGGCATCCTCTTCAGTCTGCTTTTCTATCTGTACAACGGCATGAAAATAGTTGCATCCTCCGTCGGTCAGAATCACATTCTCAACTTTTGCCACATCTGAGACTGCTTTGTAGATCAGAGGCTCATAAGGGACGCCCATGAGCATCTTGTGCTCGCCTCCCGCAGGCAAGAGCCCGTGAAATATGGGGTCCTCGCGGGTCATCATCCTCGTCAGCCGTATGACCGGCTCCTGCCGGACCAGATCCTTTGTCCCCGTTATATCAACGAACGGACCCTCATCCGTCCGCTCTGCCGTTATATAGCCCTCTAAAACGATCTCTGCATGAGGGATCGGCACTCCATTCTCAAGCCTCACCACTTCGACGCCCGAGCCCCTCAATGCCGCAGCATAGGAGAACTCCTTTTCTGGCGGAACCCTTGTGGATGCGGCGAATAAGAGCAGCGGATCGACGCCTATGGCTATTGCCACGGGAAGCTCTTTTCCTGCTGCCAGGGCTGCCTGATAGAGCTGATGAGTATGCCGCCCCGGTACGAGCCTGACCGCCAGCCGGTCTTTTCCAAGAACCATGAGCCTGTGGACACAGGCATTGATTCTACCCTGAAAGCTGCTTACGACTACGGCGGAGGTGATGTAGGGCCCGCCATCACCCTCGAAGTAGGTTAGAACGGGCAGTCGAGAGAGGTCGGGCATGCCGACGCACTCCATGAATGCAGACGAGTCCACCTCGCGAACCGGCCCCTCGCATTCTATGCCGGCCAGGTGAGCAACCATTCCCTCGGCAGAGACGCCGAGAGCTCTGGCCAGAAGATGACGGTTGGATAGGATGTTCAGAGCACACTTATGGCCATCAATGTCGTGGAAGAGTATAGGACCGGCTCCCCAGGCCTTCTCTGTGACCTCGAGCCTGGGAGACGCCTTTTCCACAGCCTCCTTCAGGAGGGAATCCCTCTTCAGGCCTGCCAGAAAGTCACGAAATCCATTTTCTATGCCCATGAGTTCATCCACTGCCTTTCATGCTAAAGCATTTTTCCTTTTCATCATCTTCTCTTCGAGAGACTTCCTTTAGCAATCTTCCTCTCATCGATATCAATCTTTCTTGATCATCATTCAAACCAGGAGCACTGCGATTAGACCCGAGAGAAAGACGCCATCGAATGTCCCTGCCCCGCCGATGCTGGCCACCGGAGCCCCCAGGGACCGGATCTTGCCCATGTTCAGGATGTCGGCGCCGATCAGAGTCCCAAGAGTCCCGCCCACATAGGCAATCAGAAATATGAGATCATGGGGAGCACCTCCCAGATAGACCAGCAGCATCGCAGCAAGAGCAGCGCTCAAAGGGGGAAGCAGAGCCGGGGTGACGATTCCCAGGCCCTTGATGGGCCTTGCCACCCTGTTTGTCAGGAGGGCCACAAAAAGGATGCTTAAAATGGAATAGCTCAGGGAATCTGGGAACCTGTGGATCAGGGCTATTGAGATCAGTGTGGGTATCACAGCTCCGCCCAAGTTGACGGCCAGCAGGGTATTGCAGCTCACGACATCCACAACCGGCACCCGATAGGTTATGCCGAACGCCCGGGCATAATGCTCCCGAACGATAGGAGTGCTGCACTCCAGGTTGGTGATGGGAATATTGATGCTGCTGGCAATGAGTGAGGCCAGGAGCACAAAGAGGGCCTGACTCCATGAGAAGCCGATCTTGGTGAAGGCGGTTCTGGCCAGGTCTAAAAATAATATTCCAACGACGGCGAGGAGCATGAATCCGAATATAAGCATCAGCAGAATGCCCACAGGACTGTAGACCAGCCGTCTGTCCATGACACAGTTTCAGCTATCTCAACCTATAAATTTCTACCACATAGCTCTGAAAGGCAAAAGAGATTTGTAATTGGTGTGAGAAGCTGTAGCACATGAAAGAGAAGTGGCTATTGGCCCTGGGAGCGTGGGAGGAGATCAAACCCAGAATCACCACGGCTCTCGAATCAGGCTTCGACTGCGCTCTGGTGGATAAGGAAAACATCGAAAAAGTGAGGGAGCTCGGAAAGATCAATGTGGCCTGCTTTGGCAGGGAGAACGGTTCTGAGGATATCCTTGTCATAGGCCGCGCCGGCGAAGGCGATGGAACACTTGCCCTTCCCAAAGATCCTGCAAGCTCCCTGGATGAGGCCCTTGCCAGGGATATCTCAGGAGCAAAGGCAGCCTATGTGGTTATAGCCGGCAAAAAATACGAGGAGTTCGCGGTCGAGATGGGCCGGTTGGTGGACTATCTTCTGGTCATAGGAACAGACTGGAAGGTCATTCCTCTCGAGAACATGATTGCTGGTCTGCAAGGTGCGCCAGTCAAGATCATAAGCGGAATCAAGAGTGCAGACGAGGCTGCGCTGGCCCTGACGACTCTTGAGAAGGGCGCTGGCGGAGTGCTCCTGGACAGCTCCGACCCTTCGGAGATCAAGAGGGTCATGGCAGCCGTCGAGCAGTCCGAGAAAGGGAGAGTTGATCTGATCCCGGCGAAGGTCACTGCCGTCAGAGCGGCAGGAATGGGAGATCGGGTCTGCGTTGACACGGCCAGCATGATGACATTTGGAGAGGGCATGCTCATAGGCTCCCAGGCTAAGGGATTCTTCCTGGTTCACAGCGAATCTGAGGACAGCCCCTATGTGGCATCCCGGCCATTCAGGGTGAACGCAGGAGCAGTTCATGCTTACATTCGCGTTGGCGAGAAGACCCGCTACCTCTCGGAGCTGAAGAGCGGAGACGAGGTCACAATCGTCAGCAAAGAGGGGCTGGCAAGGCCTGCCATCGTTGGAAGGGCGAAGATAGAAAAGAGGCCCATGATGCTCATCGAGGCTGAGGCCTCCGGCCAGAGGATAAGCACTCTGCTTCAGAATGCAGAGACGATAAAGCTGGTGGCATCAGATGGCAGGCCGAGGGCTGTGACCGACCTCAAGGTTGGAGATGAGGTTTTGGTTCACCTGGAAGAGAGCGCCAGGCACTTTGGCATGAAGATCGAGGAGAGCATAGTGGAGAAATGATGGCGCAGGAGTGGCCAAGCCAGAGGCCCAAAGCCCGGCTTCCTGCGGTTGTTGCCGTGCTTGGAGAGGATGCAGCAGGATGCCTGCCTCTGGCAGGCGAAGCCGACATGATTGAGCTGCGGCTCGACCTGATTCACTCCTCCGATCCTCTGGAGGCCCTGAGAGCCCTTCGAAAGGCCACTTCAAAGCCCATAATTGCCACAGTGCGCATCAAGTCCGAGGGCGGTGCATTTCTCGGAAGCGAAGAGGAAAGAGAGGATCTGCTGATCGAAGCCGCGGGTTATGTGGACTATGTTGACGTCGAACTTCTGGCGAAAAGGTGTTGCGAGATCATCTCGGCCATAAAAAAGCCTGTGATAGTCTCTTATCATGACTTTCAGGGGATGCCGGGTGAAGAGGAGCTTGACGATATTTACGAGCGGATGAAGAGGTGCGGGGCGGCAATTGCCAAGATAGCTCTGACTCCGCAGAGCAGAAAGGACAACCTGAGGATTCTTCGTTTCCTATCTGACGCTGACATGCCGCTATGCATGATAGGCATGGGAGAGCAGTCAAAGCACCTTCGGGCCATAGCCCCGTTTTACGGCTCTGCATTGACTTATGCTTATGTCGCGAAGAGCACAGCTCCGGGGCAGATGAGCCTTCACGACATACGCCTTGCTATCCGGCTGCTTCAATGATGGGGCCTGTATTTGCCTTCAAGAACCTCCTGCTCAGGCTCTTCTTTTCTGAGATGGTGCGATGATAACTTTTATCTCAACCCATGATGGTGCAGTTTGTCGGTGACTTCAATTGAGTGAGTCCAGAGAACTGGTCATAAACAAGGATGATTACCTGGAGTTCCTGGCCCAGAGGCTGCGCCTGAAGGGCTCCTGTCAGTGTGAGATAGAAAAGGTCAGCTTTCCCTTCCTCTTTGCCTCGGGAAGCGAAATGCTGAGAACTTATATCCTGGGAAGATCCGAGTTCACATCCAGCCTCCCGGACAGGTACAGGCTGCCCGACCGGGGATTCATCTGGTATCTCTTCTCCCAGGCCGTAAAGGAGATTCAGGTTCTTCCGGACAGGATGATAATAAAGTACGAGCTTCAGGACGAGTACCGAAAGCCGTTCAAGCAGTTCTATCTCTGAGACGCCCTATTCGCCAGCTTCCGCTGAGCTTTCCCTCCAGGGCGAGCCTTCCCAGGCATGCCGCTACCTCACCGGCCAGAGGGGCTGGCCGCGTCCCAGCCAGGGGCGTTCCTGGCAGCGGCGTGAAGCTGTGCGCCCGAACCTTGCCGCCTTTGGCTACGATCCAGCGCACCAGGTCGAGCGTCAAATCCTGGTCTTCTTGGGTCTCAGAGGGAAGGCCGAAGATGAGATCGACCTGGGGCGTCAGACCAAACTCCAGTGCAAGGTCGCAGGCATCTTCGATCTCCTCCCTGCCGTGGCCCCGGCCAATGGCCTGCAGCACTGCCGGGCTGCCCGACTGGCCGCCAAGGCTGATGCTCTTGTTGGCGCAGTATTTTGATATGATCTCAAGTGCCTCTCTCGAGACGAACTCCGGCCTGACCTCGGAAGGGAATGTGCCGAAGTATATGGGCTTATTCTGGCTGGATAGCGCCTTGAGCAGCGATTCTACCTTATCAAGTCGCGGCCTTCTGCCATCGGAGCCGTAGGCCAGCGAGTTTGGGGATGTGAATCGGATGTGCCTGTGGCGGTGGGCGTACTTCTCGATTATGGGGATCGAGCGGTGTCGCATGCAGCGGCCGAAGAGCCTGGGGGTCTGGCAGTAAGTGCAGCCCCAGGGGCAGCCGCGTGAGATCTCGATTGGTGCCAGAATTTTGGAGAAGGGAGGATAGAGGTCAAGGTCGACAGCAGCCCTCGGCTCTGTAAGCCTCACTTCGCCTTGACAGGCGTAGGCTATCCCTTTTACAGTTGAGGG
>JBFYLF010000064.1:0-7488 GCA_041305505.1 Methanothrix sp.
AGAGCCTATTGTGTGAGTGGCGGATATGACCAGCGGGTCGGAGAGGATGTTCATTCCTACCTGCTTGACCACAACCATCGAACGAAGGCCCGTGGCCGATGCTCCAAGGGCTATCTCCAGGGCCACCTTTTCATTGACAGAGATCTCGCAATGAAGCGCTGCCGCCAGGTCGGTTATGGGATAGCCGGGAACGTATGTTCGAACCTTCACCCCGGCATCCTCTGCCGCCAGGACGGCAGACTCAAGGCCGTTCATAAAAATTCTCAATCCCTTAATGACGAATCAGGCACAACAGACTCGTCCGGGCGGGCGAAGAACGGCAAGGCCGCCACCGCCCCGATCAGCCCCTGGCCGTTCATCATGACCTGGACTCCATTCTCCCTGGCGGCATCGAGGGCATCCTCGTACAAAACCCTCTCTCTCTTGCACCTCTCTCCAAATGGCAGAAGCGATGAGGGATCGAAGTCCCTGAATACAGCCATGCCTGTCTGCTTGGAGACCGAATACCTCTTTAGCAGAGCCTTGAAGTCCGAGAGCATTCCCTCGGCTTTGCCAGGAAGGCAGGCAAACTCGACTGCAGTCGAGACGCAGTTTTGGGTCTTAGTGGGAACGGGAAAGAGCTGGACCAGTGAGTGAGAGACATAGCGGGCCTCTGGCCTATCAACCTTGCTTGCAATATTGTGGATCAGAGTCCAGGTGGCCCCTTCGGTCTTTGAGTCCGTATCATCGACTCCTATGATCAGCCTCTCTCTTCTGGGCAGCACAACTGTGCCCCGGGCGATGCGACCTCCACCGCACTCCGTCACCTCATAGCGCAGGACGTCATCTGCCCGAGCCCTGCTCTGCGTGGCACCCACGCCCCCGCCGCCCAGGCCTGCGTAAGTCACCTCAACCTCTCCGCCCTTGACGATGGCCGACTCGATTCCTGCAGACCTCTTAGAGGAGACGAGATCCAGATCGACGGCTCCCGGCTCTATCATATATCGGAACCACTCCCCAAGGTTGCGGGAGCTCTTCACCAACGGGCCTTTTGAGTAATGGTATCTGGCCCAGGCAGACCCTCCATAGCAGCTCGAGCGCTCCATCAGCTCCAAATTCCTGGCATCGTCGTCAACAACCGCATGGATCTGTTTGTAGACCACAGTGTACGGATCCTCTAATTCCAGTTGCACAGTTTCATTCCTCGGATGAATGCTTTGACGAAATTGCTATCAGATTATGATCCTTCATATACTCTCTGAGGACCACGGTGGCATAGCTTCCTTTGGGAAGAACAAAAACAAGCTCTGCCATGTCATCTGCTGTATTTATCTCTGGATTTACTGGGCAGAGGGCAGAGCGCCTCGTTCCCCTCGATCCCAGCTGCGGATTCCCTGATACCCGAAAGTCTTCAAATGCGACTGCCCCCTCGGCCAGGATCGACCTCTCTATCTCGCCCTGCGCCCCTTCTGCCAGCACGCTCTCAAATCCTATGAGAGGCAATGTGACGAACGCTCTGGTCCTCTCAGCAAGGCGGTTTACAGCTTCCAGGTTCTCTGTCGTCACCTTCTGAAGCCGATCAGTGTCAGGAAAGCCGTCCCTGGCAAAACAGACTACATCTCCGAGAGCCGCCCTGCTAAGAGACAGTCCAGCCGCCATTCTGCGGCTTAAGATCTTGTTGAAGAGGTATGACTGATAGGCATGCACGAAGAGACGGCGCAGGTTAGGAGAGAGGATATCGAAGCAGTGAGCATAATCCCCGGGATGCTCCGCAAGATGGTTGAGAATAGCCTTTTCAAAGTAGAGGTAATCGGGAAACTCCTTTAGTGCCGCACGAACATCTCGATCCTCCCAGAGCCTCTCTCTGGCCTCCCTTGTCCTGACCGGCTCTCCCGAATAGGGCTTTGCCAGATATATGAACGCAGCCTCTTCTAACTGGCCCCTGACTATGGCCTCTCCTACCATGTGGGTCACAGGCCGAACATCTCCAAACCTCTGCACCCCGAAGTAGTTGGGAACACCCTTATGCATCTTGATCTCGGAGGTTATGGCTGCCAGCCGGTCTGCCGGGTCCGGGCAGGATAGCTCTCTGATGGTGATTGCAAAGCGGTTGCCAATAAGGTCTCCAAGGCCAAGCGCCCGATTGGTCCTTCCCAGAACCTTTATCTTCAGATCTGGAAGGTTGATCCTTGAAATCTCAGACTCATCAAGGTTCATGATGCAGATCCTCTGGCTCGTGACAGCTCTTTTGTCCTTGGTTCCAGCCCAGGAGAACCTCTTTTGGCTTATGCGAAGCGCTCTTGCCATCTCCCTGATGAGGCGGTGGGAATCCCAGTTGGTCTTCTCGACCTCAAGTATCAGGTACCTGCCGCCCTCGTATCCATCCTCCTGGAATACCTCGGAGACTGCGAAGTCCTCAGGGCGGCTCTTGATCTTGCCTTTGCAGCCCGGGCTGTCGGTGACGAAGTAATCCATGCCAAGAGCCCTATCCCTATCGCTTGCCGAAATCATTCTTCGAGCCTTGCCCTATGCCAGAATTTTATTGTTCTATCCTGAAACTTCAGATTTCTCAGACCAGCTTGAGATTGCCGGTCACCTTGTCCATGAGCTTTGTGTGCGCGGGGCCAAGCCCAAGTGCTGTGACGGTCCCCGCTGGGATCTCAGTCAAGCCTGCATCAACCACTATAGCGCTGGCTATCCCCGCTCTCTCGGCTTCATCCCGGAGCCGGAAGAGGTCAGGCACCCCAGGCACCCTCAAGACAACCTTCTTCTGCCCCTCCCGTTTCCAATCGACGACGCTCGATCTGTCCATCTTCTCAGCCCTCTCGACAGCCATGACTGCAGCATGAGCAACCTGCACAGCCATCTTTCCAGCCGAGAGCTTGAGATCATCTCTGACCACTATACATTGTTTGAAATCCATTCCAAAGCAACCTTTTAGCAGAATAAATCGGATACCGAATTGATCTTTCAGCAGGTCTGAAAGCCGAGCTGCCAAAAGACCATGCCGGATAAAAAGGATAAGAGGCTGATATGCTCAAGCCTCTTTTGTCAGAACCTTAACGCAGGACGGGCTCTTGGCGACATTTCCCATCTTGGCTCCGATGAGATATTCGACCCCCTTCTCTGCTGCTATGTCCAGGATGCGCTGGGTCACCACGCCATCGAAGATGACGCCGTTTACCTCACCATTGGCTTCCTTGAGCTCTCGAGCCAGATCCCTCACAGCAACCTCTTTGAGGATATTCTGGTTCCGATCCATGATTCTGGCTGAGAGAGTTCCATCAATTTCGTCCACGTGCTTTCTGAACCACTCTCTTTCGGGCTCAGGCTCAGGAGCTATCTCGGCTGGGGCAACAACCACGACCTCTTCTATCACATGCTCAGGCTTGGCTACGACCTCACGGGGAACGACGCGGCGGGGTGCTATGACCTCGGCCCTTTCCATAGTGTTTCTTACGCAAAATGGCTTCTCCCGGATCAGGCTCTTCCTTTTTGTGGTGATCTCGCGCCTCTTCTTGGGCTGATTCTTGATCTTGTACTGGTCTAAAACCTGATCAACGGGAATCTTCTGGCGAAGCGCTCTCACGATCTCCTTTTGGGTCAGATCCTCGACGCTCTTGCCCTCAGGTGCCCTGGCCACGAAGTCTATATCGGCCACCTGAAGAAGCTCTTTGATGATCAGCTCCCCGCCTCGATCGCCATCCGTGAAAGCGGTTACCACCTTCTTGGCACACAGATCGGCTATTGTAGGTGGCACATTAGTTCCCCCCACTGCCACTGCATTCTTAATGCCATACTTTAGAAGATTGAGCACATCAGCCCTGCCCTCTACGACGAGGATGGCATCCGAGTCCAGAACATTGGGGCCTGCAGGCAAGCTGTCCTTGCCGAGATGTGTAATCTCCTCCACCCGAACTGACTGCTTTATCTCCTCGGTGATCTCTTCAGTCTCCAGGATGTTCTCATCGAACATCTCCACAAGGATCCGTTTGGCCCTCTCTATGACGTACTTCCTCTTGGAAGCGCGCACATCCTCGATCCGGTTAATAGCTATGCGGGCAATGCACGGCCCAACCCGATCGATCGTCTCGAGAGCGGCAGCAAGTATTGCAGTCTCTACCTTGTCGAAGCTGGAGGGAATTGAGATTGTGCCGCTGGATTTCCCGCCACTGGAGGTTATCTGGACATCGATTCTACCCAGTCTTCCAGTTTTTTGGAGGTCTCTTAGATCCAGGTCGGACCCTAGCAACCCCTCGGTTTGGCCGAAGATGGCGCCGACCACATCAGGCCGCTCCACTATCCCCTCAGCCGTTATATCCGCATAAATGACATATTTAGTTGTATCAACATTTTGCATTTAAGACACCTCTTATTTTAAAATAGTTAGATAAAAGTCACACCCAACCCAAATAGCTAAAGCTATCTGCGGCCATAAAAGGCCGATTCGCGACCCATCGTCGCATTCGTAGCCATGCCGACTCGCGGACAGGCAGTGAGCTGTGAATGAGGTGAATATGAGATTCATCTAACTATTTCAGTGTCCATTTACCAATATGATGGGACATCTGATAGAAATGCCCACACATGAGCCCTTTTATTCTCACTTGTCTGGCATTTCATCCCCGAGTTTCACTCAGGGGGTTAATTATCATGTGATTTCGAAGCTCAAATGCGTGCTTCTACCGTTTAAAATTGGATAAAACTAGTTTAAGAACTTTTTGGTGGAATCAAATTTATTGGACTTCATCAAGATATATAAAAGTTCCTACAATACTATGAATCCGTTTCCTGTTCTTACTACTTTAACCTCCTCGCCTGGCATGACCTGCAGATCTTTGGGGCGGGCCGCGAGAGCTGAGCGATATGTCTCCGGGTCCATGATCTCCAGGGCATTGTCATCCACGGAGATTACGGTTGCCGATAATGCATCAGCCCGGTTTCCCAGAACCTCAACCGTCTGTGAGTTCTCCTCGCTCATGGATGATCTGCGGCCCTCTCGCAAAGAGGTGATGAGCGTTGTCTTGCCGTCAAAGCCCGAGACGCTGAATAAAGCTCCCCGAAAGGAGATTATGTCTCCGCGCTTGAGCCTTGGGAACCTGACGAGCAGTGTCGATCGGTATACATCTCTGTTTTCCTTCTTTCCAATAAGCTTCGCAGTCTCCAGGAGCCTGCCACCAAAGCGCTCTACAAATGCTCTGGCCATGCGTCTTCCAAGCTGGGTTGAGCCCAGTATTATGTCCAGGCCGCCCTTGACCTCCTTCATCTCCTGGATGAAGGAGAGCTGGTCTCCCCCGCGATAGCTGGCATCGGCCATATCTCGGGCCATCCTCTTGCATTCCTCAATCTCCGGAATTGTGATTGTGCGCTCAGAGCTTCCACGAAGCTGGACCGTAGACTGAAAATACTTTCCTGCTATGCGGCTGCATCTCTCGCAGGCCACTTTCTTGATGCGAACAGGAATCTCACATTGATAGCCTGTGCTCTTTCCCATAAACAAGCCGCAGACGTTTATCCGGGCCAGGTAGCGGGTGGCTCCGACCTCTTTGAGGTCGACATCTATCTCAGGCTTCATAAGCTCCTTATGAAGCCAGAGAGAGTCAACAGTGGATTGGACTGCCAGGTCACCAATCGGAAGGCTGCCTGGAAGCTGCCACTTGCCATTGATCTGCTGAGAGCCGCATACCGAGCAGACAACCACCTCCACCTGATCCGGGCAGCTCACAAGCTGCGTCGTCTCCTGGATGCAATGCTGGCATAAAGCGTCCTCGGTGGGCTGGCCGCAGCGGGGGCAGATGGCGGGCTTCACATTCTCACCATCTGAGCATAGAGGATTCCATCTATTGAGAGGACATTATCCTTTTCCACATAACCCAGGGAGATGGCATGCTCGACCGTCCTGCACCCTACGAAGTTGGCCATCGTGGCCCCGGCCAGTGCCGCCTTGACCTCGGTGCAGGAGGCCTTCTCGCCTCCGAAAAAATCCGGGCTGACATATATACGTAGTTGGCCCTCAGAAAATTTCCGTCCCAGGACGTCGCAGTCACAGACTGCAATGAGGGTCTCCGCTCCCTGTTCATGGGTTTTCATGTACATCTCTTTCTTATCCATCTCTTCAGACATGGCCATCATTTATCAATTTGAATTCGATTTTATCTAGGGGAGCCTGAGCATGCCGTGTCGCTGTTCAAAGAGGTCCCCGTCCCGCCTTAACCGCTCTACAATTTCTTCAGCCCGATCTCTCTCGATACCTGATTTTTCTGCTATATCAAGCACTATATCGACTGGAGCCAGCCCTTGGTGCTCTTTACATACATCCCTCACGATATCCTTTATCGATTTAGTCTTATCCCTGGTGCTCTTGCTCGTACCCGAGGCGATGATGTCAGCATCCAAAAATCCCGTCTCCGGGTCGATTCCCACCTTCCTAAGGCATGCTTCAAGGATCTTGACCACCCTCCTGGCGTCCTCCAGCGTGACCTTGGGAGAGAGGCGCAGCCGGGCGCTGGCCTCGCCCAGGCGGATGAGGGCCTCGAGCTGCCTGGCTGTGACAGGCACGGGCTTGTTGCTGTCCTGGCCCTGGCTTCGGAGGCCCACGTAGTACTTGAGGAAGTATTCCTTGGCTTCATCGCTCAAGGTGGGGAAGATGTTCTTTCTTGCATAGGCCACATACTTTCGCAGCAGCTCCGGATCTATGGCAGGCTTGATCACCACCATGGCGTTTTCTATGTCTTCTTTAGAAATATCCGGATTCCACTCGATCTGGGTGGCCAGCTCTCCTGCATAGTTGCTCTTCAATATGTGCTGGGCTATGGCTGAGTCCCTGTTGCTATCCGGATCGTCGGTGAGGACGAAGATCAGATCGAAGCGGGACATGAGGGCGGGGGTGAGGTTGATCTGGGGGGCGATGGGCTCGTACTTGTCGAAGCGGCCAAGCTTTGGATTGGCAGCGGCCAGCAGAGAGCAGCGTGACTTGAGGGTGGCCATGACTCCGGCTTTGGCAACGCTGATGGTCTGCTGCTCCATAGCCTCGTGCAGAGCGCTCTTGTCCTCGTTGTCCATCTTGTCCATCTCGTCTATGGCAGCTATGCCCTTATCCGCCAGGACGAGGGCTCCTGCCTCAATTGTCCAGCGGCCGTCTCCGAGCTCGTCTTTGACGGCTGTGGCTGTGAGGCCGGCGGAGGTCGAGCTCTTGCCCGAGGTGTAGATGCCGCGAGGCGAGATCTTGGTCATGTAGCGAAGGAGCTGGGACTTGGCTATGCCGGGGTCTCCGACCAGGAGGATGTGGATGTCGCCCCGGATGCGCGCTCCATCCGGTAGGTGCTTCTCAAAGCCGGAGACCAGTTGCAGCCCCAGGGCCTCTTTGACATCATCGTAGCCGTAGATTGAGGGGGCGATTGAGCCCCTGATCTTATCATAGATTTCGGGGTCGCATGACATCTCAAGAATGAGCTTCTCCTCCTCTGGATCGATCTCAATCTCCTCGAAATCCTGCTCCTTCATCTCAAC
>JBFYLF010000065.1:0-7484 GCA_041305505.1 Methanothrix sp.
CTCCACCGCAGCCTGCACCAGCGGCCCCTGTGCGCGGGTGACGGGAAGCCCATCCAGAACCAGCCTCTCGATATGAACCTTTATCATAAGATGCTCCTTTCAGACCCGGAAGCTGCCCTCAATAACCGGCTTCTCGGACTTTCTAAACTCCGTTCTGGCGGCATCCAGAACAAGCTGCATGCTGACCGGCGTATCCTCCTCCGCCGCCAGGAAGGCTGCATTCAGGGCGATGTTATGTATGCTGCCGCCGGTGAGGTTCAGTTTCGCCAGCCGATCCCAGTCCAGATCTTCAATGCGGGTCTCAGGCGGGAAGGCCTTCATCCAAATGCTCTTTCGCTCCGCAAGGCCGGGATAGGGAAAGTCCACAATGAAGCGCAGCCGGCGAACAAAAGCCGTGTCCAGCGCGCTCTTCATATTTGTGGCGAGAATTGCCAGACCGCTGAACGACTCCATGCGCTGGAGAAGATAGTTGATCTCGATGTTGGCATATCGATCATGGCTGTCCTTCACCTCGCTTCGTTTTCCGAAGAGGGAGTCGGCCTCATCGAAGAAGAGGATGGCTCCGCCGTCCTCGACTGCATCGAAGAGCCGGGAGAGATTCTTTTCCGTCTCGCCGATGTACTTGCTGACAACCTGGGAGAGATCGATTCGAAAAAGGCTCATCTGCAGCTCATTGGCGATCACCTCTGCAGCCATGGTCTTTCCCGTGCCGCTCTCCCCCGAGAACAATACCCCTATGCCAAGGCCCCTGTTCATCCTCCGCCGGAAACCGCCATCATCATAGACCTTTCTGCGGTTTCTGACCTGAGAGGAGATCTGCCGCAGCAGGTTGACCTCATTTTTGGATAGAACTATATCCTCCCATGTGGCCTTGGGATCCAGGCGCTTTGCGAGAGCTTCCATCCGGGGCCTAGTGCTGATGAGGCAAGAATTCCAGAGCCTCTGCGAAAGGCTCTGCTCATCATCGTTTTCTGCCAGTGCATTGACTGCAATCTGCCTTATCTTCCCCAGATCCAGGTTGAACTGTCCGGCAAGCAGACCTGGGATCGCCCCTGACTTGTCTCCCAGAGCCTCTGCCCAGGCAGTCTCTTGCTCGGCTGGCGTGGGCTTTGTCACCTCAAAGGCATTAGACCTGACCAGCCCCGGCAAAGGCTCCTCTGTTCCCAGAAAGATAATCCCCTGGCTTCGCGCCAAAAAACGGCTCAGTGATGCGGCAGCCTCCCCTCCCGGACTTGCACCATCGTCAGGAGCATCGATATACAGGCAAATAGGAAGGAGAAAGCGCTCCCGCTCCCAGAGCCGGACCAGGCTATCCATCTCGACGGCATTTGCGGGCAGGGTGTCGGCGGGCATCCTATACAGATGCAGACCAAGGCTGCCCGCCACCTGAGAGGCGATGAGCTGCTTGCTGTGCTTATCTGCTCCGAGGAGCTGGATGACAGGGATGGATTTCGATCCTGATAATCCTCTGAGGTAGCCGACTATTTTATCTTCAACAGCCTGCTGAGAAGGTGTAAGCTCTTCCTGGCCAGGTCTTACGTCCAGAGGGATTGTCAATGGCAAGAGAATAGGATCGAGATAATTCAGGCCTTTGATGTAATCTACAAACCTCTGATCCAGACGCAGCTGACAGGAGATCATAGGCTGGCCACTCGATTGATCCACCTCCAGCATCTTCCAGTAACGAAGCTGCCCCTCGGGGGATATGGCATCCCATGCAGGATCATCGAAGAGAGCTAATGCAAGGGCAAACGTCGGATATTTGCGCTCCGGATCCTCCTGTGCCCATGCGAGAAGTTCAGGAATCCGGGTATCGAGCTCAGGCGCAGCGCAAAGCAACAGCAGATCTCTCTCGAAAGGAGACAGGCCAAAACGCTGGCTCAGGATGACCAAAGCAGGCGGAGGATCCATCTTCTCAGCTTCTTCCATGAAAACGCAAGCCTCTTTCAGCCTTTCATCTATAGCCTCATGAAAGGGCAACTCATGGACGGCCCGAGAGGTTGATTCTAGTGGGGGCAATCCAACGAAGCGCCGAAAAAAGGCTCGATCCTCCGGCTTCATCTCTTTTTGGGAGGAAAGAGCAGAAGGCAGAACCGTCTGCTGGATCTGATCCATCGGCCTTAGCCACTCCATGCGCAGTCTGAGCCAGGTCAAAGCGGCGGAAAGATATCTCTCGTTGCCCCTCTGCCAATCCATAAGCTCGCTCATTCGATTGTCACCTTCTGACCGGGATCAAACTCCAGCCTAGGAGGTGTGCCAGACTGAATGATGGGCAGGCTGTCCACACCGTCTACGCGAAGCCGCACCTGATAAGAGCCACGGCTGACTGCCGGTATAAAGAAATCAAGCGTAGTCGGCTGAGATTCATCCGCCGGATTGGTGATCGTCTCGGGCATTATCTGCGACTCGCCAAATAATAGAATGATGCGCTGCCTATCTCTGATCCTGGGCGTGCAGGTTATGGTTAAAGAGAGGTCCCCTTCCGGTGCAGCATTTGGCGATATGGTGATCTTTGGCGCCAGAGCGAATGCAGCTTCATTGGAGGTCCAGGCTGGCATATTCGGCCTCCTGATGACAAGTGATACGGTATAGTACCCAGGCACCCATCTTGCCATGGCAAGAGGGTCCTCTATCTCATCTCTTATATGGACTCCTATCTGACTGGCACTTCCATCAGGTGAGGTCTCAATCTCAATATAGTCGTCCAGACGAAGGCTGCTGAAGCGAACCATCAGTCCAGGACCATCCATATGCCTGCCCCTGAGTGTCAGGTTCTCGCCCAGGCGCGCGCTGGGCTGAGAGTTTTGCATCAGGACTTCATCAAGGAACGGCGAAGCTTCTGATGCTACATCAGGTCCCCGATCCGCAGTGCCCCTTTTGAGCACCGGAAGGCTGGATCTAACTGGCCTTGTGCTCTCTATTAAGAGAACCGCAGCCTGATATGCCGCTGAGATACGATACTGAGTCTGGAAGATCGTCCACAGCTTGGACATCTCATCTATCGATATGGGGATCGGCGTCAAACGAACGCGTTCCGGCTGCAGGTCCAGGCCACTCTCCGAGAAGAGATCTCTGATCTCTGTCGGGCTAAGCAGGTCCGAAGCTATGAGAACCGAATAGTCATGCAGTATCCGCATGGCCCTTCCTAAGAGGCGATGACTCATCGTGTCTTCGTTGTTCCTTCCATATGCCGTAATCAGATAATGGAGATTCAGGGCCAGAGGAGGAAAGCTTGATTCCCCGGATCGCACCTGTCTTGGCATATCCATATTGCGGAGGGCAGCGTTGACTATCGTCTGATAGAGGAAGAGATTAATCTGGTTATTTGTCCTGTTATTCCTCGCTCTATCAGGCGGCTGGACAGTGACCTCCAGATCGGTGAGTTCAGGATCCTGACCGCCGTTGTCCAGCAATTTGGCGCCATCCTCAATCAGCTTTTGTAGAGCTGATGTAACCGCTTCTATGGCCAATGAGTTGCTCATAAGCTTCCTCTCTTGATCTCCAGATAATCATCCAGGCTCATAACCGGAGGACTAGCTCGGACTCTCTGTGGTTTGGCAGACTCATTTGTTGCCTTTACCTCAATTCGGCCTATGGTCACCAGAACGGGAGCTGCTTCCTCCTGCATAACCGCTCTCTCCGGCATTTCCTTCATCTTTGACTCAAAATAGCTCTTCACCCGGGGCCTGGCCATGGTCAATACTGGTGACGCAGGCGGCATCGAAGGCTCAAAGCTGGCAACCGGTTCAGAACTATCCCAGTCGATTCTGCCTTCCATTCCTTTTTCTGTCTCATCTACCTCAATTGACTTGAGAGGAATGATCTCTATCTCCCGCCTAATGATCCTGGACGCCAGTACACCAGCCTTTTTTAGAGATTTTGGCGGCTCTGGCATTAGAGGTATCCGTTCTTCTTCCTGAGTTCGAGGAGCTTTCTCTTCTGGCGGCAAAATATCCGATCCTTTTGATGCCAATACCTTAACATCGACTGGCTCATTGTATGAAGCCCCTTTTTTGATGGAAGCAATAGGTGGAGCTTCTTTTTTTGTTGATTGCCCCTCCGGCTTTGCTTCTCTTCCAGGATCTTGGATTTTTTCAGGTGGCTTAAGGGTCTCCTGCGAGATCGAACTCAGGGAAGACGCATAGATCGGTGATCGGCTAGATGTCGTTTCCTTTCGCGGAATTGGGATTATGCTATCCGCGCGGATATCGTGCTTCATGGAATCTTCTTCCAGTCCGGATGCAATAGAGGGCTTTCTTGTTTCCATCAATTCTGACACAAATTGGTGCTGCTGACCCTCCTTTTCCATGGTTCGGACAGTGAGAATCGATCTGGATATATTCTCACCAGAGGCTGTGACCTGCGGATCGTCTGGATGATGATTCAATCGCTCAACATCTCGTGTTTGCCAACCATCTCCCCTGCTATGCCCCATATCTCCTGGCAAATAGTCTTTCTGCAAATAGTCTCTGGCTCTCTCTCTAGGCAGATTCAGGGAGGGCGCCGCCTCAAAACGTCCGGCAAGACGAGGCTGGATCACATCCATCTGATTGAGACTTCTTGCCGCTATATTTTTGAGAAAATTGTTCACCGCTCCACCAGCTCCAGATAGATCTGTCTTCTCAAGCCGCCCATATCCAGGATATCCGTCTCTCTCCAGCCATAGGCAAAGGCCAATACATGGACATCATGAAGAATGCGAATCGCCCATTGATCGACCTCTCTCCAGAGAAATGATAGTATATCAAAGGCAGCCTGCCAGTTGTGCCGGCATTCAGGACAGGAAAGGTCCAGCAGGACGTCCGCTTGCGGATCTGATTCGCTCATCAGCTTCAGGACCGCCTCTAGAAGGGTCTCAGGCAGAGCATCGAATTGTGCCTCCTCCCCCTTAAAGCTGGCAGCGACTATGCAGCGTCCGAGCAGAGCTTTTGTAGCTCGATCCAGGTCGGATATATGGTCAATGGCTATCAAATCCAGGGTATTTGGTAGACGGATGCGTGCTGAGTAATCATCCATGTTGACGGATAGGTCCTGGCAAGGCCTGGACGATGCCTCTGCCCTGATCTCATTTGATTGAAAGCACGCCTCCAGCTTCTGGCCGCATCGGGGGCAGGTCGCAAGAGCGAAAAATGTCGAGCCGAACGCTTGCTCTCGAAATGAGAGCAATAAGGCGTCCCGCTGCCCCAACGGCAACCTGGCCAGATCTCGGGGTGCCCTATTTTTGCAGAATACCTCCAGCAGCAAGATAGCACGCTGTGGCTGCGTTTGACCCTGCCCTTTCTCCCAAATGCTCAGGAGCTCGGTTGAGGATATTGAAGGCGTGTCCAACTATCTGCCCTCATGTCAGCGTCGGTTCCGTTGGCTCAGGAACCTCTACGTCCCTCTCCCAGCCCTCGTTCTCCAGCTTGATGGTCTGTATGGCCACTGCATTGGCATTGGCATCCAGGTCTGGCATGGCCTGATACTCTGAGACCCAGGCACGATAGACCTTGTAGGCCAGAGCCAGCTGGCCGGACTCATTGTAGACCTCTATGATCACATCTTTGCGGAAATCCTTCAGAGAGACCTCGCTTCCCAGACCTGCTTGGAAGTTCCAGACCTTCTTGGCCCAATTTTCAAACTCTAGATCATGGGTGACCCCTCGCTCCAGAGTGATCGCCTCATATTCAGTTCTACCTGGCGACTTGCGGCTGCTGCTCGGATCGCCGCCATCGCGATGCTTCACCACCTCGGTAGTTCTTTTAAGGGCGCCCACTTTGCTGATGCCTGCCACATAACGGCCATCCCATTTCACCTTGAATTTAAAGTTTTTATAAGGATCGAAGCGCTCCGTATTTACGCTGAACTGTGCCATCTTCATTACCTCCTATGTCTGGATCTCTCCCGCCATCTGCTGAATCTTTATCACCACAAACTCCGCCGGCTTGAGAGGAGCAAAGCCCACGATGATATTCACAATGCCCAGATTGATGTCATTCTGGGTAGTAGTCTCCTTGTCGCATTTCACAAAATAGGCCTCTCTTGGAGTGCTTCCCTGGAAGGCACCCTGGCGGAAGAGATTGTGCATGAAAGCGCCGATGTTAAGCCTTATCTGAGCCCATAAAGGCTCATCGTTGGGCTCGAAGACCACCCACTTCGTTCCCCGATAGAGGCTCTCCTCGATGAAGAGGGCCATCCTGCGAACGGGGATATACTTCCACTCTGATCCTATCTGGTCGTTGCCTCTGAGAGTTCTCGCTCCCCAGACGACTGTTCCATAGACAGGGAAGGTCCTAATGCAGTTGACAGCCATTGGATTGAGCACACCATTCTCATCATCGGTGAGTGTCTCTTTGACGCCGAGAATGCCTGTGAGGCTGGCGTCGATTCCGGCCGGAGCCTTGAATACACCTCTGCTGGCATCAGTTCTAGAGTAGATGCCCGCGATGACGCCGCTCGGGGGCACTTCCCTCGGCCTGTTCTCCTGCAATGGATCGGGCATCAGAAGCCAGGGGAAGTAGAATGCAGCATTGATGCCATCGTCTCCGGTAAGTCCGTTAAGAGGATGCCTATCAGGATTCTCAGGATCAAGAACGAAGTTATCATGCTCTGCATTCTGGGGGCAATCTGCAATCAGGAAGGCTCGATGTTCACGACAATATCTTTGTAGAGTGGAAAGGGTAGTTTGATCGGTCTCTCCGGGAACGCAGAGGAGATTGAAGAGGTCGATCCGGTCCAGATGGTGCACTCCTCCGGCAGCGTTTAAGAGTATGGTCTCGAAGTCAGATGTATTTGGATTCAGAACAGGGCCATTTGTCCCGCCTACCATGCGGAGGATGGGAGAAACAATGTCTGCAGGCGGCACATTCGGATCCGGTGTTCCGATAAGTGCAGCCTTGATGATACTTGAATCCTCATTGATCACCTTGACTGCAAAGCGACGGTCGTTCGGATCCATAGAGATGTTCTCAAAGGACTCTACGACAATGCCTTTATCATCTGCATCCTCGATTTTGTTGAAGAACACGACCTGCAACCTGAACTTTGTTGGCTCATCTGACCTGATCAGCGTCCCAAATCCATAGTGATTTCCCCATTCTCCCTGGCTCATAGCAGTCAGGGTGAGTATTCCCCCCAGGGATATTTGAGCCGCTGCTGCAGTGGCATCCACAAGTCTTATGACATAAGCATCTCTGCCACCATTTGCAAAGAAGCTGTAGACGGCATAGCCCAGTTGGCTCCTGGTATCAAGTCCTCCGAACCGGCGCTCGAAGTCCGGCCAGCTGAGGACGCGCTGGGCTCTGTCTGTCGGACCCTTCGTTGCCCAGCCGATGAAAGCTGCGATCGATGTAGCTACGCCAGTGATCGTTCGCACACCGCTGGGAATCTCTTCTATGTAGACTCCCGGATATGTCAACTGTTGGGGCATAAATTATCCTCTCCTGTTTCTTATGACATTTTTAAAATGGCATGACAAGTATATCTCCATCTGAGAGTCTTCTCGA
>JBFYLF010000066.1:0-7443 GCA_041305505.1 Methanothrix sp.
GAGGTGACTTACACTATAACCCTCTGCAACAACGGTGGAACTTCAGTCCAGAATGTCACCGTATGGGATGTCTTTGATGAGCCCGTCGAGGTTCTCTGGTCTTCGCCCGCGCCGGAAGTCGACGGCAAGTGGATCTTCGACGTCATACCCGCAGGCGAGTGCGTGGTGATCACACTTAATATCATAATCCCTGAAACAGAAGACTTTGAGCACGGCAACAGCACCACATCCCAAGCGAATCTCATCAATAACTGCGGCTACGCCACCTCCAATTGGAACTTGGAGCCGATCTCAGACTGTGTTTCTGTAACTGTGGACCAAAATATCCTCAATTTCGCATTGAAAAATAACCACTGGAACATGGATTCTATCAAGCTCGGTGACCAGTTCGCATCGGCCTGGGATCCGACCCAAAGAGGCGGCCTCGCGAAGAATAAGATCGAAATTATTAAGACTCAGACTAACAGCTCATTTCGGTTTGGATCCTACCTCCGAAATATAGAGAATATAGCGGTTGAAGATCAAAGTGCATATTCTATTGGTCTGAGTAGTTCAACTAACGAAATCACAATCGTTTCAGGCCAATCATGACGATTCTTATGTTTTTGGAGATTAATCCCTTAGTCCAAATGCTAGGTTATGAAGATGGATTCCATCTTCCGGGATGGATACTATATTGCCTATCATCGTTGGCTTGTATCTATCTGGTCAGCTACGATGGATGGACACATGTCCTCATGGCTGGCTGAAGCACAAGGGGAGAGCAGATACCTAGAGAGTGGTTTAATTTTTCCCTATTGAAACCGACAGCTTTTTTGCCCTGCCATGCTTTTTTGCGAAACGGTGAGGATTAATCATGGCTGATGACGACCAGGCCGTATTAGAGCACTACGTGCCTTTCTGCCCCAAATGCGGCATCGAATGCGAGCAAAAGGAGCTTCGCCGGGCGCTTGATGCTGATAACTGGAAGAAGATAGTAATTGAGACCATCTTCTACTGCAAAAGATGCGACAACTACTGGAGCGACGGCCTGGTGGAGAAGGGATACAAATAAAATATGATATATCTCTGCTACAGCGATAAATTTCAGGCCTACAACTTCGGCCCGGAGCATCCCTTCAATCCAGCCCGGCTGATGCTTGCCTACAAGCTCATGGAGGAGGATGGATTGATAGACGAGCATGTCAGCCGGCTCGAGCCGAAGCCAGCTTCTGAAGAGGACCTGGCGCGTGTGCATGATCCGGAGTACATAGCTTCAGTCCGGGCTGAGGAGCCGGACCTTGCCTTTGGTCTAGGCAGCGACGACACCCCCGTCTTTCCCGGCATCTATGAGGCATCGCGGCTCCTGGCAGGAGGAAGCATTGAATGCGCCCGGCGGATCGCCGGAGAGGGCGGCATGGCCTTCAATATCGGAGGCGGCCTTCATCATGCCATGCCAAGTCAGGCATCGGGCTTTTGTGTCTTCGATGATCCCGCCCTGGCGATATGCATTCTCAAGGATAGGTTCGAGAGGATTTTATATATCGACATAGACGGCCATCATGGCGATGGTGTCCAGCAGATCTTTTACGAGGACCCAGATGTGCTCACGCTCTCAATGCACGAGTCGGGGCTCTACCTCTTTCCCGGAACCGGCTTTATTGATGAGATCGGGGCGGGCCCGGGCCTCGGCTACAGCATCAATATTCCCATGCCGATGTATGCGGGAGACGAGGAATATAGCCGCGCCTTTGATGAGATCGTTCCGCGGCTCTTCGAATGGTTCGAGCCCCAGGCGGTTGTGGCACAGATTGGCGTTGACACCCATTACTCAGATCCGCTCACCACATTGAACATGACTCTTACAGGCTACCTGGGACTTGTCCAGAGGATAATAGATCTGACAGAGAAGTATGCTGGAGGCAGGCTTCTGGCTCTGGGCGGGGGCGGCTACAACATGGAGGTTGTGCCCGTCGCCTGGGCCAGCGTTCTGCATCTTATGAGAGGCGAGACTCCTGCAGAGTACCTGCCGCCATACTGGGTTGAGTTCTTTATGAATCTGGTTGGCCGCGAGCCCTTATCCCTTCCGGACATCGAGATAAAGGTGGGGGAGCAGACGAAGAGGAGGATCAGCGCCGAGCTGGATAAGACATTGCAGGGACTGAAGGCAAAGGCGAATGAGATTCATAAGGTCTTTTAAGCAGGACTGTATTTGATTTATATTTATAAAAATATTAAAATTATAGGCGGCAGGGATACATGAGCTTTGAAATAATTTTTATAATTTTGCTGATACTGGCAAACGGGATCTTCGCCCTCTCCGAGATTGCCGTGGTATCCTCTCGAAAGACAAGGCTTCAAGAGAGGGTGCTAAAAGGCGATTCGGGGGCCGAGGCCGCTCTGGAGATGATCAACTCACCAAGCAAATTCCTCTCCACAGTACAGGTAGGCATTACTTTGATTGGAACTTTAGCCGGAGCCTATGGAGGTGCCACAATTGCCGAGGATCTGGCTGAGAGCTTGAGGGCGGTCCCCAGAATTGCACCATTCAGCGATGCCCTGAGCATAGTCATTGTAGTCCTGGCCATCACCTACTTCACCATCGTCCTGGGAGAGCTTTTTCCTAAAAGGCTGGCACTTAGCAGTCCAGAAAGAATCGCCTCATTTATGGCTCCATCTATGCGAGCCTTCTCCACTCTCGCCTCTCCCGCGGTCTATGTTCTCAGCGTCTCAACGGAGCTGCTCTTGAAGATATTCGGGGTAAAGCCGGGCCAGGAGCCGACGGTGACTGAAGAAGAGATAAGAATTTTAATAGACCAGGGGACCACTGCGGGAGTTATCGAAGAGGAGGAGCAGGATATCGTAGAGAGAGTCTTTCGCCTGGGAGACCAGAGGACAGAGGCGATCATGACCCCCAGGGCGGAGATAGTATGGCTGGACATAGATGATATGCTCGCTGAGATTCAGAAGAAAATCTCAAGCGGGCCTTATTCGATATTCCCTGTAAGCAGGGGCAGGCTTGACCAAGTGCTGGGGGTCATTCAGGCAAAGGACATCCTGTCTATCACCATGAGCAATGAAAAGATAGACCTAAAGTCTTTTCTTCTTCCGCCGCTGTTTGTGCCGGAGAGCATGCGCGCCCTGAAAGTTCTGGAGAGATTCAAACAAACCGGTATTCATCTGGCCATTGTAGTAGACGAGTACGGATCGGTGAGCGGAATTGTGAGCCTCACCGACGTTCTGGAGGCTCTTGTGGGCGATATACCTCATATTGAAGAGCTGGATGAGCCGCAAATAATGAGGCGTGAGGACGGGTCGTGGCTGGTTGATGGTGCCGTTCCAATTCAAGACCTAAAAGAGGTTCTTCAGATAGGGCAATTTCCTAAAGAAGATGAAGGTCTTTACCAAACGGCAGGCGGCTTCATAATGACCACCATGGAGAAAGTCCCTGCGACAGGGGAGTACCTGGATTGGGAGAGGTACCGCTTCGAAGTGGTGGATATGGATGGTCAGAGGGTGGATAAGCTTCTGATAACCATAATCTCCTCGGAAAGCCTCTAAGATGCACTTTAAGTCTAAAACACAGCTCTAAATTCTATTCTAAACGAAAATAGAGATTTGATATAAATTATGAACCATCATTCTCATTTTCCTGCCGCCTGAAATCCGCCATAGACTGGCGTTCGTTCGCTCCTAGATCTAAATATCGTTCCAAACTAGCCAACATGATAAGTTCTCAAGCGGATTTAGATGGAGTGATTCGATGAAGTATTCAAGGTTGTTTGTCGGGCTGGCAGTCCTCTGCCTTCTGGCTGGTTCTGCCTATGCGCTCGCCAAATTGGCGCCTGCTGTGGTTGATGAAGACAAGTGCACAGGCTGCGGAGAGTGCGCCTTGAGGTGCCCTGAAGGGGCGATCTCCTTTAACGACGACGGGATGGCCGTTGTCGATGAGGATAAATGCACAGGATGCGGGCGATGTACTCGTGCCTGTCCTGTTGAGGCTGTCGCGATAGAGGGCTCCTCTTAATGGGAGGGCCCAGACTTTTCTAATGATCCAGTTCTCTAAGTCCCGATCTTCACCGGATCGACTATGGAGCGCAGCGTTGCTATGGCAGAGAGGGCAGCCAGATAGCTGGTCTTTGGATTTTTCGGCGATGGCACATTCTCAACTGTTGCTGTCATTCTGCCAAAATCTCCCTCGACGATGATCTCATGCCTGTTTATCTGGATTTTCGGGTCAGCCACAACCTTAACCTGGACATGTGTCTCTCCAGCTGCCAGGTAAAGGGTGGCCGCCACATTGACATTGGCAGGGAAGGCCTTGACGGCTTCAAGTGCGCTTCCCTCGAATATCAGAGTCGGACCACAGAGGGCTGAAAGGTCGATCCCCTTCTCCAGGATGTATGGCGCGCCCGATAGCCCCCGCGGGTTCTTGGTCGTGGTGAGAGTAATTCTGCTAATGCCACCTACGCTGGCGGATTTGAGACCATCCAGCCCGGCTATGGCTCCGGATGGGAGATAGACTCTGGAACCGTGCTCCCTGGCCAGGCTTCTGACCTCGGACAATAATTTGCCGTCCGCCAGGGCTCCAATGCTCATGATCATAAGGCTCTTTCCATTCTCCAGAGCGGCCCTGGCCACGGCTGGAACAGCCTTCTGACTGGCAGCCTCCACCACAATGTCGGATAGGCTCACAAGCTCATCAAGCCTGGCTTTGGCAGGCTTATGCTCCAGGCTATCAATAAGCTGTAGGGCGGTTTTTGGATTATGATCGCAAACCGCGACCAGCCTGGCATCTATCGCACCTCTGTCCACAGCCTTTGCTATCTCGGCACCAATAGCCCCGCACCCAACCAGCCCGATATTGACCGCCATCGCAGGCTATAAATCAATTGGACATCAAAACCTTTGCGGTATGCTATTCTCAGATCTGGAAAGGTTTGTGGGCGAGGACCTGGGTGAGTGGGACTGCTCGAGCAGCCTGATCCCCGAGATAGAGGCCAGGGCCTCAATTATTACCAGAGAGGACTGCATAGTATCAGGCATCTCTGAAGCACTGGAGATCTTTGATTACTTCGGCCTGATGGCTGAGCCTCTTTATGATGACGGCGAATTCGTTCCTGCTAGCAGCCGGATCATCACAATAAGAGGAAGCGCCAGGGCGATCCTCCAGTCTGAGAGACTCGCACTCAACTTCCTCTCCAAAATGAGCGGGATATCCACATTGACCAGGGAGTGCGCCCTCTCTGCAGGAGGGCGTGCTCGCATCGCTGCCACCCGCAAGACCACTCCGGGCTTTCGAGCCTTCGAAAAGAAGGCGGTCTATCTTGGCGGCGGCGACACTCACAGGTTCAATCTATCGGATGCAGTTCTGATCAAGGACAACCACATAAAGATCCTGGGGCTGGAGGAGTGCCTCTCCAGGGCCAAGGAGCGCGCCAGCTTCACCCAGAAGATAGAGGTCGAGGTCGAGAGCCTCGAAGAGATGCGCCAGGCGGCTTTATGCGGGGCAGACATAATCATGTTCGACAACATGACTCCAGAGATCATCTCCAGGGGGGTCGATCTTCTCCGGGAGATGGGCCAAAGAGAGCATTTGATCCTCGAAGCATCAGGAGGCATCAGACGCAATGATATCGAGGAATACGCCTGCACGGGCGTTGATGTCATATCCCTGGGAGCTCTCACCAGAGATGCCAGATGGATTGATTTGAGCCTGGAGATGGAGTCTCCAGAAGAGCAAAATTCAAATCCGTAAAAGTTTAAAGCCCCGGGTGCGAAAAGGGTTATGATGCATAGAGATGGTGTTTTCGGGATGTGGCGCTCCTTGCACTTTTCAGTTCTGGGCAGCCTCCTGGTTGTTGTTCTACTGTCCCTGGCAGCTTCTGGCGCAGAGTCCGATGACGAGGACGAAGATGATGTCACATTCAGGGATTTCAGCCTCAATATTGGAGATCGCATCGACCTCGGCAAATATCAGATGGAGCTTATGGAGATCCAGTCTTTAAGGGATGGGCTGGTTGTGATGAGGATCCTGAAGGTCGGCGGATCGCTTGATGAGCAGCGGGCTCTGCTTCTCAGCAGTCCCAACAACTTCGACAGAGGGGCTGATAACGGAGGCATCACAATCACAGTAGCCGATATCTTTGATGAGCAGTCGGCAAAGGTGAGGGTGGAGTATATGGAGTCACTTGGAACTCCAAGGAAGCGGGCTTCATTGCGGCCGGCAGTGGCACCGGACAAACCGGAGCTGTCTGTGCAAAAGAGCTTTGATAAGACCATGATCAATGTTGGCGATGAGGTTAAAGTGACCCTCTCTGTGGAGAACAGGGGGACAGGTCCTGCTCTGGAGATAAATGCAGAGGATACGCCCCCTCTCCCGGAGTTTACTTATGTCGTCGGCTATCCTCCGAGGATAAGAGAGACGCTAAATCCAGGTGAATCGGATTCGGCTGTTTATGTCATGAATGCCGTTAAAGAGGGCTCCATCAGGATTCCTGCTGTGATCGTCTCATACACAGACGGCAAGAAGAATCCCAAGTCGAATAGCTCAGA
Source organism: Methanothrix sp. (assembly GCA_041305505.1). Lineage (GTDB taxonomy): Archaea > Halobacteriota > Methanosarcinia > Methanotrichales > Methanotrichaceae > Methanothrix. Next base: position 6,535 of record JBFYLF010000066.1, read on the forward strand.
GCCCTTCAGCGTTACGATCAACCCCCGGAGCAAGGCCGATCTGGAGATTGCTGTGCAGGATATCGCTCCCCTCTCACTGGACGGCTCTGCGATGCTCAACATCAGCATATCCAATTTAGGATCGGCATCCGCCACCAGAATAGAGTCCAGGGGAGATGTCAGCCCTCCGGACGGCCTGCAAATCTCCGGCCTTGAAAAGAGCATCTTCGAGATCCTGCCGGGGGATAGCATTAACTTCTCGGCTGCTTTATCCGGCCAGAAGCCTGGAGACTACACCATAGGCATCAAGGTCAGCTACAATGATGGAGAGGGATCCGTTATTCGAGAGACTGCTGCTAGGGTGGTGGTCCTGGAACGAGAGTATAAATATCAATATTTACTACTTATATTCCCAATTGCGATCATCCTTGCCTGGATCTACAGGCGTCACAAAGAGTATAAATATTAATGGTTAGACATATAACATGAAAGTGCTCGTCAGAGTTTCGAGATTGCTGAAAATATCGGATTGGATGAGCTAATTGCGAGATAAGATATCATGCTTAACGTACTCATGCTCGGCGTAGGCCAGTGCGGAAACCGAATACTGGATTCGATAAACAAGGAGGCCTTTGGGGGAGTAGGGGCAACAAGGCTTGCCAAGTACTGCTTGCGTCCTAAATTTCCAAGTCGAGTCGAGACATTGGCCATAAACACTGCTGTCAACGATCTCAAAGAGTTGCGATTCACAACAGCCAAAGATCGGCTGCATGTCCCCAATCTTCATGGCGTCGGTGCCAATCGAAATGTGGGCAAGCAGGCCTTCATGGAAAATCGCGATATGATCATGGGCGAGATCGAGAAGAGGGGCGACTTCGACGTGGCTTTTGTCATCACATCCACATCAGGGGGAACCGGTTCATCGTTCTC
>JBFYLF010000067.1:0-8201 GCA_041305505.1 Methanothrix sp.
CCACTACCAGGGAAGCGCCTGTGCCGATGATGCTTACCTCAATGAGTGCAAGATCGATCGGATCTACGATGTCTTCGTCTCAGAGATCGAGCTTCACAAAGCAGACACTCACATATCGGAGTTCGTGAAAGGCCTCGATCCCTCCAGGCGCTACACATCTCGCGAGCTGATGTACATGGTTGGAGAGGGGCTTCCTGAGACGACCATACTTGGAGCCGCTCATAAGGCCAGAGTCCCAATCTTCGTGCCGGCCATTGGAGACAGCTCCTGGGGGATCGGAATGGTCATGGCTCTTCGCGAGGGGCACTCCGTCATGGTTGACGGAATTCGTGATGTGGATGAGATCACCCAAATTGTGGAGAGGTCAGCCCAGACGGGGGTCATCTACATCGGCGGAGGCGTCCCCAAGAACTTCATCCAGCAGACCGAGGTCATAGCCGAGCTGATAGGCGACTACTCGGGAGGGCACAGCTATGCCATTCAGTACACTGCAGACTCACCCCACTGGGGCGGGCTGTCAGGCTGCACATTCGAGGAGGCGGTCTCCTGGGGCAAGGTCAAGAAGGAGGCGAGCCGGGTCCAGGTCTTCTCCGATGCCACGATCACTGTGCCCCTGGTGGTGCAGGCCCTGCGCGAGTCTGGCTGCAAGAGAAAGAGCGTGCCGGTATTTGCGTGGAAGGAAGAAGGGCTGAAGCTTGAATACGAAAGGTGCTGAAACGGCAGCATAAAAAGCGGTCCGAATGATAAGGGAAAAGGGCTAAGACAGATGCCCATTTCCATCCTGTTTTTATATAACTTTCTAATATTTTATTGTTTAACCGAACATGGCGCCCATGCCAGCTTCCGCCGCTTCTGCTTCCTCTCTGAAGGCCAAGAGCAGCTTCTCCCCCTCTTCGCCCTTCAGCTCTTTTGCCGCCGTCTCCGCCAGGAGCTTTCCTGCCTCCGCCGCCAGCTCATCCTTGGCCTTGATGGGCCTTGATGTAGAGGCACATCCCCTCTTTTTCCAGGCCCATGGCCTTGCACTCCCGGACCGTCGGCCCCAGCCGCTTCCAGAACTCCTCGTCGAGCATCTTCTGCATATCTTTGCTGCTATCCATCGGGTAAGTGTAAACGAGTTCCATTCTCTCTTATCTCCTAAATCATAGATCCTGTAATGCTTTCTTCAGCATCTCTGTGCACTGGTCCATCAGCACCGCTGCCTGCTCGATATCCTCTGCAGCTTTGTGGCTCACCTTGGCAACCTGCTTTGCTCTCTCACGGAAGGAGGTGCTGTGGCTCATGTTGTGCTCGATCCAGTGCTCCAGAAGGTGCTCCACATCGTGCGCTGTCAGGTCGTGCTTGGATAAATCATGGCTGTGCATTAGCGATCATCTCCTTAGTAGCTCCTCTTGACCATGTAGTCCGCTAGCTGCAGGAGCGTGGCCTTGGCTCTTGACTCGGGCAGAACCTCTAAAGCCCTCTTGCCCCTATCCACCATCTCCTCTGCCCTGGAGCGGGCATACTCTATCGACCCGCTCTTTTCCAGAATTGCTATCGATTGCTGGATCTGCTCAGCACTGGCGTCCTTCCTGCCGAAAACGGGCACTTCTACACGATTGGCAAAGGCATGGATCATGATGAGCGTCTTCTTGGCCTCGACAAGATCCCCTCCTTGCCTCTTTCCCGAGACCTTCTCCGGTGTCACGAGGTCTATGACATCATCCTGGAGCTGAAATCCCATGCCTGTCATCCGCCCGAACTCATCCAGTGCTGAGACGACCTCTGGTGAGGCCCCGGATAGGAGCGCCCCTATGCATGCGGCTGCGCCATAGAGAACGCCTGTCTTCTTCTCAATCATCTCCATGTATAGAGCCTCAGAGACGCGCTCCCTGCACTCGAACTCCATGTCAAGCCACTGGCCCTCGCATATCGCCGTGCATGTCTGTGAGAGCATATTCATGGCCCCCAGGAGCAGCTCTGGCCGAGCCTTCGTCATTCCCAGAACCTGGAATGCCTTGGAGTAGAGCGTATCTCCGGCGAGAATGGCTCCCGACTGGCCCCAGATCTTGTGAACCGATGGCCTGCCACGCCTGACATCAGCATTGTCCATGATGTCGTCGTGAATGAGCGTGAAGTTATGGATCAGCTCGATAGATACCGCAGCCGGAGCCAGGGCAGAAGCATCGCCTCCAGCCGCCTCTCCCGCCAGGAGAAGCATTGAAGGGCGCAGCCTCTTTCCACCCGCGTCCACCAGATGCCTGCTGGCTTCGTAAAGCGGGTGCGGGTGCACAACCGGCAAAAAGGTCTCAATCGCCCGAGTTACCAGGGCGGCCCTCTCTCGCAGCTCTCGATCCAGTTCCTTGTCCATGCTCTCTTTCATTCTCGCCTCCTCACTTCTCTAGTCGATTAAAAGCTCCTGCCCGTTTCTCACAAGATGAATATTGGAGCCCAGGGAATAGCCGGTCTCTTCGGCCATCATCAGGTAGCTTCCGTGAGAGATCAAGTTTCCGTGGCTGGGTATCACATGCTCAGGCTGAATCATGCGCAGAAGCTCCCAGTGGTCCTCCCGGCAGGCGTGGCCGGAGACATGCACATTATCGTAAATCCTGCCACCCCTCATCTTGAGCTTGGTCACAACGGTATGCCTGTTGGACTCATTGAGTGGCTGGGGAATGATTCCTGCAGAGAATATGACTCTGTCTCCCGAATCGACATTGTAGTCAGTCTCTCCATTGGCCACCCGGCTCAATATGGCTCCAGGCTCACCCTGGTGCCCTGTCATGATTGGAAGGTACTTGTCCTTGCCCTCGCTCATGATCCTCTTCAGGGCCTTGTCAACTGACTTTCGCCTGCCGAAGACTGACACCTCGCCCTGCTCTGCATAGCCTGTCCGCACAGCAGTCCCCCAGTACTTCTCCATTGAGCGGCCAAGGAGAATGGGCCTTCTCCCCATCTTATGAGCCGCCTCGATTATTGCCCTGATCCGGGCTATATGCGAAGAGAAGGTTGTGACCATGACCCCGGCCCTGGACTCCTCAGTGCCTATCAGCACATCCCAGACCAGGTCTTTGGCTATCTTCTCAGAAGGCGTCTTTCCCGAGATTGAGGCATTGGTCGTCTCGGTGATCAACGCCAGAACGCCCTGCTTGCCCAAAGCCCGGAGCCTGGCAAAGTCTGGAGGCTCGCCTAAAGTGGGAGACCTGTCGATCTTGAAATCGTTGGCGTAGACTATAACGCCCTTGGGGGTATGAATGGCTGCAAAGACGCAGTCCACTATGCTGTGCTGGACCCGGATGAACTCGAGCTCTATGTCCTCGGTTACGGCAAAGCGCTCACCGGCATTCATGACATGCAGGGGATTTTTCACCTCTGAGATCTTCTCGGACTTTATCTCCTGGTTGATGAGGTCTGCAGTGAACGGCGAGGCTATTATCGGAGCACGATACTTGTAAGCCAGTTTTGATATGGCTCCTATGTGGTCCAGATGGCCGTGAGTGCAGGCTATCGCCCTCACCTTTCCTTCGACATTCTGCATGATGCTGTCGTCGGGAATGGCCCCCATGTTGATCAGATCCTGAGCATGAAGCGCCTCCACGTCTGTGTCCTCATGAATCTGAACCCGATCCAGGCGAATTCCCATATCCATTACAACTATATCTTTTCCTATCCTTATCGCCGTCATGTTGCGGCCTATCTCATTGTAGCCGCCCACGGCGATTATCGAAATATCCTTCATTTTGCCAACTCTCTATTAACAGAAAATTCATTCAAATCAAAGCCTCTGGCATAAAGCCACTCCCTGGTCCTTCCTAGAACCACGAGAGGAACCCGCCCGAGCTGCTGCACTTTATCGCATCCAGTGAGGAACATGGTGATCCGAAGACCCCTGATGCAGGATCGAACTGCCCGCACAACAGGCTCCTTGCCTTCTGTTGCGGGCTTTAGAAAGGGAAGAGCGGCTCCTGCAATGCCAGCTCCCAGTGCCAGGCTCCTGGCGATGTCCAGGCCGCTTCGCACTCCTCCCGATGAGATGACAGATGCCCCTGCTGACCGGCACTCCACTATGCTTGCTGGCGTTGGAATCCCCCAGCATTTGAAGAGCTGCCCCATTGCATCAAGGTCGTCATCTCCCACCTCTGAAGCTCGATAGCTCTCAACCCCTGCCCATGAGAGGCCGCCCTGGCCTGAGACATCTATCATCTTCACGCCCGAAGAGATCAGATCTCTTGCCACCTCTGCTGTTATGCCGGCTCCCGTCTCCTTGACGATTATAGGCACAGGTCCCCTGGCTGCAGATCTTATGGCCTCCAGGACTCCACATGCATCCTTGTCTCCCTCGGGCTGGATGCTCTCTTGGAGGAAGTTGAGGTGGACAGCTATCGCATCTGCGTCGATCATTTCAACCAGTCGATCCAGTATCTCAGGCCCCGACCTCTTGAGCTGCACAGCTCCTATGTTGCCTATGATGGGGATATCCGGAGCTGCATCTCTCACAACCGAGAATGTCTCCTCTAGTCTCCGGTCTTCAAGAGCAGCTCTCTGGGACCCTACGCCTATGGCTATGCCCGTTTCTGATGCGGCCTGGCCCAGGCGGCGGTTTATCTCCCTGGTGGCAGGGTGGCCCCCGGTCATAGCGCAGATCATGAGTGGTGCTTTCAGCCTCTTTCCAAGGAACCGGCACGATGTATCTATATCAGCCTCGTCTATCTCCGGCAGGGCCTTATGAAGCAGAACTATGTCCTCGAAAGGCCTAACCTCCGAGTCCACCCGGTTTTCCAGGCAGATCCTGATGTGGTCTAGCTTGCGGCTTGATGTGGTCATCTCGACCTCACAATTCTGGTTCCCACATCTTCTCCTTGGAGCGCCCGGATTATGTCTCCTTCTCTTCCTGCATTGAAGATCACAGACTCAATGCCCCGATCGGCCAGCTCCAGAAGCTCCAGAAGCTTGCCTCTCATTCCCCCGGTAACGTCGACTCCTGCACTCTCTCCAATGGCGTCCTCGAATCTCCGAAGATCATCTCTGCAGATTCGGGGAAGCGGCTGGCCTGAGATGAGAACTCCATCGACGTTGCTGCCAACTGCCACCATCTCAGCTTTCAGGGCAGTCGCCAGGTATGTGACGATCTGATCTCCTGAGACTATCGCCGCGCCTCTCGCAGCGTCCATAGCTACATCGCCGTGAAGCACAGGCATTATCCCGTCTTTTATCATCTCTTTTACGGGCTCGATGAAGAAGCTCTCTATCCTACATTCTCGCAGCACGAGCGAGGATAGGGGATGGACAGGAAGGCACTCCACACCTGCCTCGCCCAGAGCCTCGACCAGCATCTCGCATAGACTGGAGACCGATGCATGAGTCACACGCAGGCCCTCACGGCTGAACTTCTGGGGCAGACCGTATCTTCTCGCAGGTATGTGGCCGAAGGACCCTGCGCCGTGGACAAGCACCAGCTTTTCAGGGCTGGTGGCTATCTCGCCGGCGATTCGGGATATCTCCTGGGGACGGGCTGCAAGCTCCCTGCTCTTGTCCGTCAGTATGGACCCGCCGATCTTGAGAATCCTTATCATGGCTCCTTCTCCAGCCGCGCGCCCTCCCGGCCCGACTTTACACTGAATGGGTACCCCCCGGCCTGCCGGATGGCAGTCATAAGCGTCTCCTGGCCTGCCGGTCCGGGAAGTGCTATCATGCATCCTCCCCCTCCTGCCCCAGTGAGCTTGGCTCCTGCGGCTCCACCTGCTCCCCGGGCTGCATAAACCAGGGTTTCAAGCTCCTTGGAGCTTGCACCAATCGCCTCAAGAAGTCCGTGGTTTATATTCATGAGCCCTCCAAGATCGGATGTGTTCTTCTCTCTGATCAGTGGAGCCGCTCGTTCTGATATAGCGCCCATGGCCTTGAATATGGGCTCGACCAGATCAGGATATCTCTCCTTCAGCCTCTGGACCTTCTCGACCTCAGATTTGGTGTTATGGGCGACACCTGTATACCCAACCACCAGATCCAGCGTAGGAAGGTCAAGGGCAGAGATCTCCCTTGATATCTGAAGATAGCCCCCAAATGTTGCAAGAGCTGTGTCAGTAGGGCTGGCCAGCCCATCCTGAACCTTTTTCTCCAGCCGGTAGGAGATTGCTGCTATCTCCTCTTTCGAGAGTCTCTGGCCCTGGTGCTCGCTGATTGCCATCACGGCTGCAACGATAATTGAGGCTGATGAGCCAAGGCCTGCTGAGACAGGCAACGATGACTTGATCTCGATGCTAACATCTCTGGCATCAAGCTCACGGACCACTGCTGAGATGTATCTGGTGGCATATGCAGCCTGAGGAGATGACAGCCTGCCGGACAGCAGATCAAAAGAGAATCCTCTGAGCACCAGATCATCTGTTGTTATGACAATGCTGCCTGTGCTGTCCTGGACTGTGACGGAGGCTCTCAGATCTATGGCCCCGCCTAAGGCAGTAGCTCCTGAGACGACAGCATGCTCACCGAATAGAATGATCTTGCCGGGAGCCGAAGCTGTGGTCAATGATGGCCTCCTTTAGCAGAAGACAACCGCCCCGTACCCGACTACCTGGCTATAGTCGCCGCTCACGTCCCCGCTAGTGGCATAACTGAGCAGTCTGCCGATCTTGGCCCCCAGTCCGGCTGAGGCGATTATGGTGGCTGCAATTGGACCGTAGCCGCAGGCTGAAGAATCGTAGCGATATACTCTGTTGTATAGCTCTGAGACATCCATATTCAAAATGGCTTCCAGAAGCTGCGAGTCCACCTTTCGGGCCGTCTCTTGCGGCTCATAATGGGTAAAGTCGCTGCTGGCGATAACAACGACTTTGCGCCTGAGCTTTAGGATCGCTTGAGATATCTCCTGGCCTACCTCTACTGCAGTCTCCATATCCTGCAGGCCCATGCAGACGGGCAGGATCTTGAAATTTGCAAACCGCCTCTGCAGAAAGGGAATCTGAACCTCCAGGGAGTGCTCAGGTCGGTGGGCCGTCTCATCAGAATCGATGATTCCTCCGGCCAGAGCATCGGCCAGTTCCTGGTCGGTCTCGACAACTCCTAAGGGCGTACTCCAGGAATCTCGGGATAGGGCTATTAGAGAGCCTAAGCGGTGATGTTTGGGACCTATGATCACATAGGTCTCAGCCTTGGGCAGGCGAGAATAGACTTCTGCTGCAACTTGCCCGGAATAATCGTATCCGGCATGAGGTGCAACGGCACCTATAACGGGAAGCTCTGCTGCCTCATGCAGCATGCCATCCACCTTATGGGCGAGCTTTTCACTGCTCCCTGGATAGAACTGGCCCGCTACAACCGGATCCCGCATGGATTTAAAACTCCATCTCGAAGTCCGAGATAGTATATTTAAACCTCTCCTCTTCGCCCCTCTCGCGCAGAACCTGACGGGCCAGGAGCCAGTAGATGAGAGTTAAGGCCTTTCTGCCTTTGTTGTTGGTTGGAATTACCAGATCCACATTGGAGGTCATGTTGTTGGTATCGCATAGAGCGATCACCGGGATTCCCACGTCAACGGCCTCGTTGACAGCCTGGGCGTCGCCACTCGGGTCCGTGGTTATGAGGGCATCTGGCTCTATGAATCCCCTGAAGGCCGGGTTGGTCAGGGTGTTGGGCACAAATCTGCCCACATTGGCGTTGGCTCCTATGGCCTTGGCGAACATTGTGGCCGGCCTCTGGCCGTATTGTCTTGCCGAGACTACGAGGATATTTGATGGATCGTATTTTGCCAGGAACTTGGCTGCCAGGCGGATGCGCTTGTCGGTGGATTGTACATCCAGAACATAAAGCCCGTCAGTTCTAACCCTGTAAATATAGGGTCTCATGTCATTAGTCTTCGCTTGAGTGCCTATGTGCACGCCGGCTGCCAGGTACTCGTCGATCGGTATGAGAGTCTCATATTCTCCGGATACCGTCATTACCTCATCTTCATCCAACTAATTCACCTACCTAAATTGCGATCGCGTTTCACTGTTATGGGAATTACGCCCAGTCTCATCTCTTCTAGCGCTATTTCGAGAGGGTCGGTATTAATAGTATCGATCAACACTGGAGCGCCCATGAAAATCTGCAAAGCCCGTGCTCCTATTATGCGCGCACGTTCATATCTGGTATATTTCTCGCCCTTCAAATAGCCACCTCAAAAGGAAGAGTATGATGGGGTTGCTGAGATTCGAACTCAGGTCACAGCGTCCCGAACGCTGTAGGAT
>JBFYLF010000068.1:0-7512 GCA_041305505.1 Methanothrix sp.
GGCAGCCGCATCTCCGGACTCTTGCGTCATGCTGTCAAGCCCTACTCTGGCAGCTTCGAGGCGCGCCTTGCTGGCAGCAAGCTGGTCCTTGATCGAGCTTACATCAGGACCGGCGCTCTCGCTGGCTGCAGCCGGAGCAGTCTCTGCGTCTTGTGTCTGGTTGGCAGGAGCGGCAATAGCTGCATCTGCAGGCTCTGCCACGGCTGAGGCATTCATCGTGGCTGGGGCGCTGCTAGCTGCAGAGGCAATTCCATAGACAACCTCATCGGATAGTGGCAGACTGTCCCTCTCGAACTCTATCACAATCTCGCCCGGCATGCCGTAGTCATAAGCCAGAGCGAAGGGACGGCTTGTTGGAGAGAGGCCAAGGAACCCAATCAATACGCGATCTGATGTGGCGCTTCCGGGAGCCACGATCTCAGGATCAAAGCCCAGAGCGGGCTCGTAGGGCCACCCCCACTGATCAAAGAGTGTGAAGTTAAAGGGAGTCACATACAGGTTCTCTGCACCATTGTTCTGGACGCGGACCTGAGCCACAATCATCTGCTCATCGGAGTTGATGGAGCTGTCAACTGTCCCGTAATATCTCAATATCATCTTATCGTTGCTGCCGTTGGGCGTCTTCCACCAGTTGATGTAAATGGGCCCACCAACATCAGGAGTCACATTGATCAGCTTGAATAAACTGTCCTTCTCAGTCAGGAAGTAAACTATCTGCTTTCCTGAAGAGAGTGTCCTGTAAAGTCCAGGCAGATAGATCGTATCATTCTGATCTATCAGCTCATAGCTCGCATTCTCTGCTCCCATAATTCCGACATCAACCTTCAGAATCTCCAGAGTGGAGTTCTCGTCATCAACAGGCATCCTGCTCGATCCGAAGATCACCACTGTCGAATTGGCATTGCTTCCTTCCAGCGGCACTGCCGAGGCCGTGCCGAGGGCTATAGCCAGCAAAAGGGCTACGATAATCGTTCTCATCTGATACCCCCGTTTTATTCTTTTATTTGCTAGTGACTGAAACTGCAATATGAAAGGCGGATTTGAAAGCCGTCAATTGAGTTCAGCTATTCAATTATATACATTTTATCCAGGGGGTCTTCAGTCGGAGTTTTTTTAGTCTATAGCAAACCGGCATCCTTGCGGCTGGGAAACCTATATCTGCCCCTTAGAGCATAAGCGGAGGCGGTGTTCTCATTGTCATCGCCTATCCTTGTAACCTGCGGCCTGCCTTATGCAAACGGGCCCTGCCATCTGGGCCATTTAAGGACATATGTACCCGCGGACATCTTCGTTCGAGGCCTCAAGAAGATGAATAAAGAGGTGCTCTTCGTCTGCGGCTCGGACGCCCACGGAACTCCAATCGTGGTCAATGCCGAGGCTAGAGGGTTGACGCCCAAAGCCCTTGTGGCCCGCTACCATCAGCACTTCGATGAGGTCTTTTTGGGAATGGGAGTCGAATTCGACCACTTCGGAGACACGGACGATCCGACCTGCCATAACAGAACCAGAGAGATGGTCCAGGAGCTCATGAATGGCGGACACGTCTATCCGCGTGAGATCGAGCTTGCTTACTGTCCCAAATGCGAGAGGTTTCTGCCCGATAGATATGTCGAGGGAGAGTGCCCCTACTGCGGAAAGCCTGCCAGGGGCGACGAATGCGATATGGGCTGCGGTCGGCACCTGGAGCCCGGAGAGATCAAGAATGCTGTCTGCAAGGTCTGCGGCGGAAGGGCCGAGTACCGAAAGCAGATCCACTATTTCTTCAGGCTATCCGATTTCAAGGACTTCCTCCTCTCTTACCTGGAGACGCTCGGCGGAACTGCTTCAGCCCGAAATTATGCAATGGAGTGGGTCAGGCAGGAGCTGAAGGACTGGTGCATAACCAGGAACATGGCCTGGGGCGTCAAGTTCCCGGGACAGGAGGATCTGGTGGTCTATGTCTGGGTTGATGCGCCGATAGGATACATCGCCTTTACGGAGGAGTGGTGCGCTTCCCATGGCCAGGACTGGAAGAGCTACTGGAAGGATGATGCCAAGATCATCCACTTCATAGGAGGCGACATAGTCTATCATCACTGCATCTTCTGGCCTGCGATGCTTAAGGGTGCCGGATACAGCCTGCCTTCAGCAGTGGTTGCCAGCGGAATGCTCAAGATCGATGACAAAAAGTTCTCAAAGTCCAGAGGAAATGTGATCTGGGTTAAGGATGATTACCTGGATCGAGGGCTTCATCCCGATCTCCTCCGCTACTACCTCGCCAGCTACACGGCTCATAACAAGGAGGTAAACTTCTCCTGGAGGATCTTTGCCGATAAGGTGAACACCGAGCTGGTCGGCGCCTTTGGAAACTTCATCAACCGGGCCCTGACGTTCTCAGTGAAGAACTTTGAGGGCAAGGTCCCGGCAGGAAAGGCCGATGAAGAAGTAATGGCCAGAATCGAGCAGACTCACATAGAGGTGACTGCCGCGCTTATGGAATACGAATTCAAGAAAGCGGCAGACAGCGTTATGGCTCTCGCCGACTATGCAAATATCTACTTCCAGAGCCATGAGCCCTGGAAGCTGGTCAAGAGCGACATGGCTGCAGCTTCAGCAGTCCTTTATAGCTGCCTTCAGATCGCAAAGGCGCTCGTCATATTCATGCAGCCCATTATACCCGGCAAGATGCAAAACGCCTGGGCTCAGCTCGGATTGGATGGTTTGGTGGCGGACAAGCTCTTCTCCGATGCCCTCGTTCCCCTGGAAGAGGGTCGGATGCTTGGGAGGCCCGAGATCCTCTTTTCTCGAATGGAGGACGAAGCCGTAAAGGAGCTTGACAGCATATTCGCAGAGAGGATGAAAAAAGCTGCTCAGAGGTCAGATGAGAAGAAAGATCAGAAGAAGCCCGAGATATCATTTGAGGAGTTCTCAGCCCTCGATATTCGGGTCGGCCAGGTTAAAGAGGCCGGGCCGTTGAAGGGCTCTAAGAAGCTGCTCAAGCTGCAGGTCGACATCGGAGGCGAGATCCGTCAGGTCGTGGCGGGAATAGCCGAGGCCTACCCTCCAGAGGATCTGATTGGGGTGCAGGTTGTCGTCCTCGTCAATTTAAAGAGCGCAAAGCTCTTTGGGATAGAGTCGCAGGCCATGCTCCTGGCTGCCGATCAGGCTGGAGTGGCAGTTTTGCTCAGGCCAGGGCAGCCGGTGGAAACTGGAACTCGGGTGAGATAAGGAGGGTTAGAAAATATGCTGAAAGTTGAAAATCTGTCCAAGACCTACCGCCAGGAGGGCAGAGAGATTGCTGCTCTGAAGAACATCAGCCTTACCGTAAATTCAGGCGAGATATTGGGGCTGGTTGGAAAGAGCGGTGGGGGCAAGAGCACTCTCATGAAGATCCTTCGGGGAATTGAGAGCTTTGATTCCGGCAAGATCCTCCTCGAAGGCATGACAATCACTCCGGAGTCTGGATATGATGTCAAGAGAAAACAGATGGAAGAGACAGCCATTCATCTTCAGAGGGACTTCGCACTCTGGACAGAGAGCGCTCTGAAGAATGTGGTTCGAAGGGTCCACTCAAGAAAGACAGGCTACGAGCTCCTGCCCATACCCGAAGACCAGGATTACGATGCCATGTATAATGAGGCCCTCTATTACCTGCGCCTTGTCGGCCTCGATAATAAGGCGGGTCACTTGGCCACGGTTTTATCCGGTGGAGAAAAGCAGAGGCTTCTCATAGCCAGGCAGCTTGCCAAAAAGCCAAAGGTACTCCTCCTGGACGAGCCCGCAACAATGGCCTGTCCGGCTACAAAGCAGGAGGTCTTGGATGCAATAAAGAATGTTAGCCGCGAGCTGAATCTGACGATCATCGTCGTATCTCATCTGCCCGAGATTCATGCCTACCTTGCTGACAGGCTGATCTGGCTCGATGAAGGCAAGATCGTTGCCGATGGAAGGCCTGCTGATGTCCTTGCTGCATTTATGGCAGGCATAGGTCCCATCGAGCCTCTATCGGCAAGGCCCAATCCCGAGCCGCTTATCAAGGTGAGGGGGCTATACAAGAGGAACTGCCTGATTGGCACAGGCGATGTAATGGAGACCCTGGTCATAAAAGACCTCAACCTGGATATAAACCGGGGCGAGATCACATCCATCATAGGCAACAGTGGTGGAGGCAAGACCACCCTCCTCAAGATGATTCAGGGTGTGCGGCCAGCCGATGAAGGAAGCATATCCTTCCTCAGCGATGAAAAATGGGTGGATATGACAGTCTACTCTCCTGAGAGGATGTCTGTTCGCCAGAGAATGGGGATCATGTACCAGGAGTTCGCCCTTTATGTGGGGGAGACCATAATCGATCAGATAGGCTATCAGCTCGGAGTCAAGGGTGCCGACGTGATCGAGAATGCCAGGGCTGTTTCAGAAGAGATGGGGATAAGCGATAAGGTTCTCGATGTCATATATGCCCTGGCAGATATGTCTGAGGATGAAGCCAAGACGATTCTCGAAACATTGGGCCTTACCAGAGATATATTCAAGGATCTATTCCCGCGCTTTCCAGCTACGGAATCCAAAAAATTCGCAGATCCGATCTTCGAGCTTCTCTCTCTGGATCCGAATATCATGTGGAAGCTTCCGGACCAGCTCTCGGGTGGAGAGAAGGTCAGAACATATCTGGCCATATTGCTTGCAGCAAGGCCCAGGATTCTGATCCTGGACGAGCCCTTCGGAGATATCGATCCGATAACACTCCGGGAGGTCTCCAATGCTTTGAAGAAGATCAATGCGGAGCTAGGCACAACCATCCTTCTTGTGAGCCACCATGTCGACTTTGTGAAAGAGGTATCTCACAGAGCGATCTTCTTCGAGAGCGGCGCGGTTGTGGCCGACGGCTCTCCCGAGGAGATCTGCAATGCATTTCTTGCGTCATGCAATGCACCCTACCTCAAGCGGCTGGATGAGATCCTGCCAGCTCATGGATGATTCGAAATGGACGAGAATGTCTTGGAGATTTACAGGCAGGTTGCAGACCAGATCACCCTTGATGACTTCCAGGCGAGGGTCGAAGAGAAGGTGGCACTCATGGCGGGCCTGTGCGACGGCAGGACTGCTGCAGTGCTCGTTGCCAGAGATCTCGGAACCGGCGAGGTTCTGACGAAGATTTGCAGCATCAGGCCCGAGACTGGAAATGTCACATTCATCGGCAGGGTGGTCTCGATCTCCGAGATCCGGGAGTTCTCAAGGCCCGACGGATCGGCTGGTAGGGTTGTCAACATGACCCTCTCAGACGAGACTGGGTCGGTTCGCCTGGCCCTATGGGATGAGAATGTGGAGCTTGTCAAATCAGGCGATCTCAAGCTTGACCAGTGCCTCAAGGTCAGGGGAATAGCAAAAGAGGGCTATGCAGGGACCGAGGTGACGCTCGGGCGGGGCGGGGGCTTCGAGGAGGTTGACATGGACATTCGGCCCCGGCAGGAGGCTTACAAGATCTCCGAGATAAAGGGCGACATGAGCCAGGTCGACCTCCTGGGAGTCGTTGTGGACAGTGGAGTGCCCAGGGAGTTCTTGAAAAGGGACGGGAGCCGCGGGCTCGTTCGGACTGTGATAATTGGAGATGAGACAGGCAAGATCAGGCTCACACTCTGGAACGAGCAGGCCGCCATGCCGATTGAAAATGGGGAGATCCTGGAGGTTAAAGGCGGCTCGTGCCGGGAGAGGTACGGATCTTTGGAGGTTTCGACGGGGGCTTTCAGCTCGGTAAAAAAGAGCAGCGAGAAGGTTGTATTCACTGAGAGCATGACGGCAGTCTCAGACCTCAAGCCGGGGATGATCTGCAGCGTCAGTGGATTTGTGACGGGCCTTGGAGAGATTCGGCAGTTTCAGAGGGATGACGGCAAGATAGGAAGGATCGCCAATATCTACATCTCCGATGAGACTGGCAGGGTCAAGGTCGCTTTGTGGGGGGACCACGTGGACCACATGCAGGGTCTGGACATAGGATACAAAGCTGAGATAATCGACGCTCAGGCCAAGAGCGGCTGGAACGATGAGCTGGAGATCTCCTGCGGATGGCGGACAAGGATCACTTTCGCCCCGCCCGGCTAGCATTGTTAAGAACGAAGAAAGGACTGTTCTATTAGGGAAATGATTCTGATGCCTACTAAATTGCTGGAAGATCTGCCTGGCGTGGGTCCGGCCACGGCTGAGAAGCTGCGGGATGCCGGGTTCACATCCGTTGAGGCCATAGCTGTGGCCTCTCCCGGAGAGCTTGTTGCGGCTGCTGAGGTTGGAGAGGCGACGGCTGCCAAGATCATAGCCGGGGCCAGGGAAGCGGCTGATGTCGGAGGCTTTGAGACTGGCGACCGGATTTTGGAGAGGAGGAAGCTTGTCGGCAAGATCACAACAGGCAGCAAGGGCTTCAACGAGCTTATGGGCGGTGGAATGGAGACCCAGTCGATTGTTGAGCTTTACGGGGAGTTCGGATCCGGCAAGACCCAGGTCGCCCACCAGTTGGCCATAAATGTCCAGCTTCCTGTGGAGATGGGAGGCCTCGGCGGCTCGGCTGTGATAATCGACACGGAGAACACATTCCGGCCTGAGAGGATTGCCCAGATGGTCCGGGGGCTGCCGCCTGCGCCCGATGGCAGGAGCTGGGAGCCGGACGAGTTTCTCCGGAACATAAGCGTCGCCAGGGCTTTCAACTCCAACCACCAGATCCAGCTGGCCGAGAGCGCCATGGACCTGGCTGAGAAGTCCCGCAGCACAGACCGGCCTGTTCGCCTTCTCATCGTGGACTCTGTGACAGCACACTTCAGGGCCGAGTACGTTGGAAGAGGCACCCTTGCTGACAGGCAGCAGAAGCTGAATAAGCACCTTCACGACCTGATGAGGTTCGGCGATCTGAACAATGCTCTGATCCTGGTCACAAATCAGGTCATGAGCAAGCCGGATACATTCTTCGGCGACCCGACAAAGCCCGTGGGCGGGCACGTGCTGGGGCATACAGCCACATTCAGGCTGTACCTGCGAAAGTCAAAAGGCGAGAAGCGCATCGCCAAGCTGGTGGACTCGCCGAACCTGCCGGACGGAGAGGCGGTATTCACTGTGACCACGGAAGGGGTGAAGGACTGAAAAGGTGGGCTGCAGTGGATGCTCTGATCTGGGATTTTTCAGCAAGCTCACTTTATTGCAGAATCGTTGAACTCAAACCTCTTTTGAACCTGGAAGGAGCCTGAGTATCGCTCTTCGCTCTTATTCCTCGCTCTAAACCAGCCCTGCTCGTTCTTGACAGCCCACAGCCCCTCATAAGCCTGGGCCGTCTCATAGAGCATTGTGTTATTCGAGCCGTTTCTAGACCTGATGATATCCGTCTCGCTCTTGTCGACGTGGCTTAAATTGAACCTCTCGCTCACAGTGGTCCCAAGGCCGTTGTAGTACGGAGGCAGACTCAGCCTCTTTCGGTTCTTGAGCTGACCGCCTGTGAAGATCAGATCGGACTTCTGGACGAAGTCGACTATCCGCCCAGTCTTGCTCATGCCA
>JBFYLF010000069.1:0-9719 GCA_041305505.1 Methanothrix sp.
CGGGACAGTCGAGGAAAAGATATGGATCACATACCTGGAAGAGGGCATCGGGAAGCTGGAGGAGGACTACCGGCTGCAGGTGACCATTGCGGACAGGGTCTCGGAGCTGGCGAATGAATACAGGGAGAGGCTTTATCAGAAGCTGAAACCTGGTGAGCCGGTGGAATTATGACCGAGCAGAATCGCAGGTACGTCACCAAGGAGATCGGCAAGCTTCTCTCCGAGATCTGGCGGATCAAGGGCCTGGCGGAGCCTGGAGTACGGGCCGCAGCACCCCATCACCAGGAAGCTCGCCGGCATGCACGAGGATGCACAGACGCTGCTGCGTGAATAATCCCTGACAGGCACCCAGTCCAAAAGCTCTTTTAGGATTCCTCGCCAGGCAATCAGGTGACTTCAATGGAGAGACTCTCATGAACATCGAATCGGTAAAACTGGTGTATTTCTCGCCGACGGGAACCACCAAAGCGGTGGTCCAGGCCATTGCTCAGGGAATCAACCACGAAAACGTTGAAGAGGTTGATATCACCAGTCCGGCTGCAAGGATACAACCGTTACAGACCTCGGAAAAGGAATTGCTCATCGTGGGCGTACCAGTGTACATGGGAAGGGTGCCGGCACTCCTGACCGACTGGATGAATGCGATCAGGGCCCACAATACCCCTGCGGTCTGCGTGGTCGTGTATGGCAACCGGGCATACGAAGATGCACTCCTCGAACTTAGGGATATCCTGGCGAAGGATGGATGCATCCCGGTCGCCGGGGGAGCCTGGATCGGGGAGCATTCATTCTCGACCGATGAAAACCCGACGGCGAAAGGCCGCCCGGATGCGAACGACCTGCACCTCGCAGAGTCATTCGGGCAGAAAATAAGGGATAGACTCGACACCATCTCCTCAGTTGACCGAATTGCTACTCCAGCCATTCCCGGCTGCCATCCGTACCGGGGGGATTCGAGGCTGTGGACGGTTGATTTCATCGAGGTGAGTGATGCCTGTATCCAGTGCGGGATCTGTGCGAAGGCATGCCCCGCCGGTGCCATCGATCCGGACCATAGCGAGGTAATCGATACGAAGAAATGCATCACTTGCTGCGCCTGTATCAGGCTCTGCCCGGAGCACGCGAGGACAATGAAACCGGGCCTGGTCAGGGACGCATCCGTGAGGCTGCATACCCTGTACCAGGAGCCAAAGGAGCCGGAATACTTTCTATGATGAGCACCACAGTTCGTGCACAGAGGTGCAGTTCCACGGATACATAACCGAAGATATCGTATGCCAGACCATAATAGCAAACGCCCCGGCGACAATAGCCTTATGAAGGATCTGGCCGCAGCGCAGGAGGCGCAGAGGCAAGAGGCCAGGATTGCGGAGGTGGACATAAAATTTTAGGTGCCTGGGAGAGGGATCAAATCCCACCCTCACCAGGACCCCTGGCCAGGATCCTAATCTTCATGCGTTCCTTGATCATCTTCACTAAAGTGCAGAGGTTTGCCCGCCTTTCACTCACGTCTTCCTCTTCTTCCTCGCCGCCCTGTACTTGGGCCAGCTCTGCCTGGCGAGGCCTTTCTGGGCGAAGCTCTCGGCCACGCTGTCCGCCACGGCTCGCTCTATCTTCTCATCCCGAAGCCGCCGCTCGGTTGCGGCTTTCTTGACGACTATGTAGTTGGCGAGCAGGAAGAGAGGGAACATGAGGATGCAGATCACAACTATGTGCCAGATTTCCATGAAGAATAGTCTCCCTTCGAAATATAAAAGGAGAACCTTTAATTTGAAGAACCTTGGCGAGAGCGGCCATTTTCAAGGCAGCCCCGACATCTAAAGCCTATCTGAACATCGAGAGCAATTTCTCATAAAACTCCCGCTCACTTCCTTTGGTGGAGCGGACCAGCCTGTCCAGTATCAGCTCGGGCGTGCTGCGGGCTAAAAAGTTATAGCGCGGGCTTCTGCTCACACGCAGGTTGTTGTTCTCATCCAGGCCTTCAGCCTCTATGCCATCCACCCTTACAGGCGTTTTGGCATACCTGAGCACCTCTCCTGCCAGGTGGCTCACGAATACGGCAACGGAGCTACGCCTGTTAAGCTCATCGAGCATGCAGGCTATGATCCTTGCCGAGGCTCCGGGCTCTGTGATGGACTCGAGCTCGTCCGCCAGAACGAGCTTTCTCCTCTCGTTCTCGACTACCGAGAACTTTCGCATGGCCGTCTCGAAGGCTCCGGCTGACAGCGTCCCGCGGCTCTTGCTGAAGTAATAAAACTCCTCAAAGATGCAGATCCGGCAGGACGTGGCAGGAACCGGCAGGCCCATGTGAGAGAGGATCACAATCTGGGCTATGAGGTCGAGGAGCGTCGTCTTGCCTCCAGAGTTGACGCCGCTTAAGAGCGCCACCCTCTCAGGATGGCCTTCGTCGCCAAGAGCGTAGCTCACAGGCTCGGGCCGCTCAAGAAAGAGGTGGCGGCCTTCGACAAATGAGAGGCAGGGCTGATCTATGACCTCGGGAAACTCCAGCCTCTCATCCAGGATGAAGCAGCCTAAAGCGTAGCGGAAATCAAACTCCATCAGGGCATGTACCAGCGAGGCTGCAGCATCCCTCTGATCCTGAAGGGCGCGGGCCAGCTCCCTCCTCTCTTTCAGCCCCCTCTCCTCCCTGCGGCTTCTGATCTCCTGCAAAAATTCTCGCAGTGCATCCCGATCGATCTCCAGGGGGTAAGATACATCAGCCGAAAATACCTCCTCAAGCCTGGCTCTCTCCGATCCGGCCAGATCGAGCTGGCAGCCGGCGCGCTGGCGGGCCTCCTTCAGGACGGCTGAGAAGACGCTTCTCATCTGAACATGAAGCATCTCCCGCACGCCCTCCCCGTGGCTCACAGCTCTCAGCAGATCGCTTCCGCCTAAGGTCAGTGAACTCTTTTCTATCCGCGCCTTCAGCTCTTCATTAGCCCAGGCGCAGGCCTCCTCCACAGAGCCTGCCAGGCTTGAGTCCAGCTTCTCCAGCCGCTCTGCTTCCTTGTCAGATCTCTCGCCAAGCCTTGAGAGCAGCGCAAAAAGGCAGTCATATTCCGAAAATCCATCAACACCGCCGGCCTTGAGCATCTTTGCAGCCGCTGATGCAGCCAGGAGACACTCCAAATTCTCCAGATAAAATCCCAGTACCGCCTCAGGCACGAGATACCACACCTCCAGCGACAAAGCCAGCTCAAGATCCACGGGGCCATGTATCTCCTCGCCTGCCATGCAGACGTGGCTGTAGCTCCTGGCAAGGTCTGCAATGTCAGCAGGGCTCTCTGCCAGATGCAGGTCTATCAGCCGATCCAGCCCCCGGGCCTTCAGGCCCGAAAAGATGTCATGTGACGTGGCTGCAACAGCCCTCTCCCTGACCCTGGTGGCCGGCCTCTCACGCAATGGCCTGATCTTCAACAATAACTCCTCAAGCCCCTGCCCTCGCATCTTCTCGGCAGCCGCTCTGGCAGCCAGTGCAGTCCGACGGTTCTCATCTATGATCTTTGTAGAAGCGCAGGCAAACAAAGTCCCCATCTTCTGCCTGGCATACTCAGTATGGGCATAGCTAGAGAGCCTGGATATAAGGCTCTCGAAAACCCTCTTTGCCTCGTCCGTGGCCAGGAACTGATCAGGGGATACGCCGTATTTCAGAGCGCGCGCATGCCGGACCAGGAGGAGAGCCTGGCGTTCGCTGAGGGTCCTGCATAGCCCAGCCAAATCGGGGTCCATGACCGCCTGCAGGGCCTTCTCCTCATCTCCGTACTGCTCAATCAGTCGCTCCCGGATACGCGAGCCCACACCGGGCAGATCAGTCAGTTTCAAGCAGCTCAATTTTGCCAGGAATATAATATATCTGTTCCGGAAGGCCTCCTCCCAGAGACCGAGGTCCTGAGCGGATGATGAATATCTTGCAACGGTTGGATGAGCTGGCCTGGTCGGTTCGGTTGAGGGGCATAATTTGAGGCAAGAAGATTGATATTAGGGAGAAGGGAAAGTACATCTTGTGCTTCTAAATCGTATGCTGGAACTGGATGATCAGGAGAGCATCCTTCTTGCAGAGGAGTCCTGGCAGGATCTTTTGGACCTTCCGGTAACAGGGCAGATACTGGAGGAGGGGCTGGATACAGACGGCTGCATAGAGATCATGGGCCTCGGGTATGCTCTGCATATCAATGAGCCAGCTCCAATCTGGCTGCTGCTTACCGACAGATACTCCTCAAAAAAGATGCTCGCCGGTCAGGCAGGAGGGTGGCAGTCAGGAGTCATAAAGAGTTTGGAGGTAGATGAGTCTGACTTCCTGCGCGCTATCAACGAATGCCTCTCGAATTCTATGGCAGACGAACTCTTTTGTGAGAGCTGCTCATTGCAGGGTCAGCCGCTGCATGTAGAAGAGAGGATAGAGCGTCTGACGAGCTTCATTCCTCCCGTTCTTCCTGAGGGAGAGAGCATCCTTGAGATCTGCTGCGGCAGCGGCATGGCAACTCAGGCCCTCCGCCGGCTGGGGCGCCGTCCAATGGTCATGGACTCAGATCGCTGCGATGTCTGCCTTGCCCTCAAGAGCGGCCTCTTAGAGCCCCAAAACAGCATGGTCCTGGATGCCAGGCTCTTGCCCCTCATATTCCCTCCCCACTCCTTTGATGCAGTCGTCGGATTCATGGTGGGGCTGATAGATGACTTCAACTGGCCGGTATGGCGGGACATACTCATCAAGTCATCCGGCCTCGCCAAAGAGAAGGTTCTCTTCACAGTCTATACCCAGAAGGAGGCTGAACTGATCGCGAGGGCTCTTGAAGAAGATGGCTGGAATAGCAGGGTGATCGACAATCGCGACAGCAGGGGAATTTACGATCAGTGGGCCTGCTCTGCCACGAGACCAGGGATCAGGGAAAGGTTAATTACAGTTCCGGGCTGATGGCTTTTAGGTGAGATTCTTGGCTGATTTTAAGAAGAGAGATACCGAGAGAAAGGGTGGCAAAAAGGAAGAGATCAAAAGCAAGAAGCTCATGGAAGAGAACCTCGATGCCCTTCGTGGCCGGGGTGAAGAGGAGAAATAGATCGCGAGCAAAAAGAAAGGCAAAGTGGGGGGAGATCTACAGCTTCATCTGCCCCCCAAACATATTATTCTTTTATACCCTGCGCTATGAATTGAGAGATCAAGAGACAGGGGTTGGAGTCTCGCTGAGGCCGCGGGACAGCTCTTTAAGCTTGGCGATGCTCTCAAGGGTCTTGGCAGACTCCCTGCGTTTCTCATCCTCAAAGTGCTTTATAATCTGATCAAGGGATATGGTCAGCCTGTAAACCTTCATTGGCCTGCCCTTTCCATCCTTCTTGATCTCCCTCTCCTCCACCCAGTTGTTGTTCCTGAGGGTACGCATCGCAATGCTCACCTCCGGCTGACGAAGGTTGGAGCCGATCTCTATCTCCCGCGAGGTGGCCTCCTCGACATTGGCAAGATATGTGATCATGCTGGCCACGTTCCTGGGGATACTGAGTTCTCTGAGCACCTCTACGAACTCTCTATCCGCATCGTCCAGAACCTTTACAGAGAATTGTCTCATAATTACCTCATTCTATTTTTGGATATAAGAAATACTCTATGATATAAATAGTTTATTTATCGACTTCAATTGTTCCATGCCTAAGATTTTGTTGCAAATATGCAACTGCGTAAAGATATTCCTTTCAAGAAAGCATAATATATCTTACAATTCATAGATCTAAATGAATGTAATTATTCTGCCTAATGATGAGAGGGGAAAGACTCATAAATTCCAAATTTCCAACAACCCATAGTTCCTATCCGAAACATGCTAAAACAAAAGGATTAGATGGCTCCCTGTTAGCTATCTCATATATCGATTCGGGCTAGCAAGACGATCGTCATTGTGCCGGCACAGGTCGTTCAAGGCGATAATTGTGGTTGCTTAAGCCGTTATTCCTCTACAGCCGGTTCTTCCTCCAGGCTGTCGCCCCGACCGGCCAAATCAAAGTACCCGGAGATGCGCACGATGTCCAGCCGGGAGACCCGGTAAGCCCCACCTGTTCTCTCCAGAGGTGGGTTGACCTCGATCTCCTGCAAAGTGATGCCAGTCTCTCCAGCGTTATATCTCTGGAAGATCTCCCCCCAGGAAACCAGATGTGCCGTACGCGCTTTGCCGGCACCGTAGCGCAGCTCCACTGCCAGGATACCCTGTCTTCCCGAGCGGGTGATAAAATCAGTCTCCCGCTTCATCTGATGCGCTCCGGCGGCGAGACTGAAGTGCTGCTTGAAGTAGAGCGCTTTTGTTTTGCGTGCATCCAGGCTTTTGCATTCGATGGCCAGATAGTACTCAGGAATCTTGGAGTCCACCAGTATGTCCATAAATTGGGCAGAGAAGCGCGACTGCTTGAGCCGGTAGGCTATGGCGGCAATGCCATCCCTCTCGAAGAATGAATTGAGAGCGCTTACCAGCGCCCACTCGAAGTCGGGCATTGTTTACAGTTTTCTACTGATCTCAAAAATATCTTTTCCTCTGATTGTTTTCGCTCCGCAGGCATTCCTCTTCTTTAATAACCTGAAAAAAACTTAATGTACTTTGCAGAATAATGTGACTCTCATGGACATTGAAGAGATCGCCAGCAAGTACTGCATGAGGGAGTTGAAGCCCATTGCCAGGAAATACGGCATTGGTACACGTTGTGTAAAGAAGATCGATATCCTCAATCAATTTCCGCCTGAGGCGCTGGCTGAGCTGACCGGCGAGAAGAAATAATCCGGAGCTTTTTCATGGCAAGACTGGGAAGATTCATTCGGGCAAGAACCATCTCCGATGCCTGGCTTCGGGCGCTCAACCTCATCTGGCGGCAGGGCGCACAGATCACTGATGAGAGGGGCACCAGGATACGAGAGATCCTATCTCTGCAGTTAGTGGTGGAGGACCCCTATCTGGATATGATTCCTGCTCATTACTCCTGGAATGAGGAGCGCCTGGAGGAATATGCTCAGCAGCTCTTATCCGGCGAGAATCCCGGCTTTGAGTACACTTATGGCATGCCGGCAATGGATCAGATCGATCAGGCCATCCTGCGGCTCAAGGCTTCAGCCAATACCCGCAGGGCAACGGCTGTAACCTGGATTGTGCCTGTAGACGCAGCCAAAGACGAGGTTCCCTGCATGATTGTGGATGACTTCAAGCTGCGCGATGGTCGCCTGCACCTCTCTATCTTCTTTCGCAGTCACGACTTTGCCGGAGCTTATCCAGCTAATCTTTACGGTCTGGCCAGGCTGCTGCAATATGTCAGCCGAGAGATAGGAGCCGAGCCGGGATCGATCTCGACCACCAGCGCCTCGGCGCACATCTACGAACACGATTGGGACTTCGTGGAGAAGATGCTGCTGGGGGCGGAATCTGAGGATAGTTGAAATACAATGGCGTCAGTGACTGGCCCGGATTGAAGTACCGCAAAGGATATCAGCTTTTATCGATTTCTCCCTTCGTCTATGGTCGATAGCCTGTTGATGATCAAGGCCGAGGAGATCCTGGAAAAGATCGAGAAAGGCAAGCCTGTAGAGTACGAGAACGTAATCATCTACGGCGACCTGGATCTGCATCAATTGGATCTGCCACTTACTAAGAGCAAACACAAGATCGTAAAATCAATAATAAAAATCGAATACTCGGTCATCAAGGGCGATGTGTTCTTCGATCACGCTGCCTTCACAGGGCTCGTGGACTTCGACGGCACATCCTTCACCAAAGCTGCCAACTTCTCGGGCTCTGACTTTCAAGAGGATGCCGGCTTTTCCGATGCACAATTTCAAAGGGAGGCAAACTTCACCCGGTCTCACTTTGCCATCGATGCCAATTTCTCGCGGGCCAAGTTCAATGACGCCGACTTTGGTCGGGCGCGGTTCGATAAATATTTTCACCTGGCCAATGCCAAGGTGTACACATTGAATCTATCGGATGCGGTCTTCTCAGAAGGATCGAGCATCCACCTCAAGGACTTCAATTTCAGCCGTATAGTCGTCCGCTGGAATATCATTAAAGATCACGTTCCATTTAACGGTTCGGTATACCTGACGCTCACCAGGAACTTCCGGAACCAAGAGCAGTTCGAGGATCAGGACGATTGCTATTACCAGTATCGAAAGGAAAAGCAGTCGCGCTCTCACAAGATAGTCCCCAAATTATTCGATTATTTGGCCTGGATCTCCTGCGGCGATGGGGTACGTCCTTCTCATACCATTCTTCTCAGTATGGCCATCATTCTCCTCTTTGCAGGAATCTTCTGGGCAGGAGATGCTCTTTCGCCGGACGCAGAGGTTGTTCACTCGCAGGTGAAGGCGAGTGTATCGCAGAGTGATGCTTTTTATTTCAGCAGCATGCAGTTTCTGGGAAAGACTCCCCAGAATTTCAGCATCATCGAGGGCTATGAGGTCTTGACTGTGATAGAGACCTTGCTTGGGTGGCTGCTCATGGCCCTCTTTCTGGTGACACTCAGCCGGGTGATGTTGAGGTAATAATGGCCCGGCTGAACAGTAAAAATGGCAAAAGAGCTCTGATCTTTACTGATCTGTATCTATCGGTTCGTTTCTGTTGATCAAATTCACAGTGACGGGCAATATTTTATATGATTAACTGTGTATTTACTACAAGGTGTTTCTTTATGAAGAGGCTAATTGCCATTTTCCTGGTGGGACTTGTGTTGTTGTCCTTCGGGTCTCAAGCAAGATGGGATAAACTCTGGGATAAGGAAGTGGGCATCGTTGTAGTCGACCAGAATCTAATGGACGCAACCACGAGGCTCTTTGCCACAGATAAAACGACAGGAGACTTGTACAGGTACGACAACGCCCCAAATAGCTGGACGAAAGTGAGCGGACCTGCCAAGTATTTTGTCTCAACCGGAGAGGGTCTATATAAATTATCTTCGGATGGAACGAAGACCTCGCGGTATAGAGGTCCGAATAACTGGGAAGTCATTCCTGACGGAAATGCTCTGAAGATATTTGGGGGGGGAAATAAGCTCTATGCTACCAAACCTCCAAGGGGAGATATCTATGAATTTTCAAGCCGGGGATTTACGAAGATCGGAGATGCTGGTAAGAGCTTTGTGGCCGGAGGATGCCAGGATTGCTGGAATGATATGTACGGCTACCTCTACAAAATAGCCACAGATGGAAATAGCGTCTGGAGATATCCCAAAGGCATAGGCGAATGGACGTGGAACAAAATTGGAGGGCCAGCTGCCTTAATGTATGCTGGATCAAAAGATCTCTTTGCAACCGATCCCGTCCAGGGAGACATCTACCGTTATGTGACTGGTAACACATGGGAGCCCATTGGCGGTCCAGGAAAGATGTGGGCAATTGACATCATCGGCAAAGGTACAGGATATGGTTCCAAGGAGAATCTCTATGGTCTATCAGGTGACGGGAAACAGATATGGCGTTGGGAGGGGCAACCCGAAGTCTGGACACAAATCGATACCTCTGGCCTCAATACGCCCCTACAGATGATCTATGCCGGTGGCGGGCAG
Organism: Methanothrix sp.; assembly: GCA_041305505.1. Taxonomy (GTDB): domain Archaea; phylum Halobacteriota; class Methanosarcinia; order Methanotrichales; family Methanotrichaceae; genus Methanothrix. The sequence goes on from JBFYLF010000069.1 coordinate 9,523, forward strand.
CTATATGCTGTTGCGAAGGCGAATAGACTGTGGAAGCATGCACCTTAATTAGAGCAGAAATATAGCGACTAACGCTTTATGTATCAGCGGAAGCATCCAATGATAACCGCCCTCTCCGGCCAAAGGGGGGGGGCGGAGCCGCAAATTTACTCTCAACGGAAATCCTTAAATACGGTGATTGACGTTATATGTAATGG
>JBFYLF010000070.1:0-6887 GCA_041305505.1 Methanothrix sp.
CCCAACGTACCTCGTTCTTAGCGGATATCAGTTGATTGAGGCAACCTTCTTTATCAGCGCCATGCTCCTGGCCGGCGTTGTCGGGCAGCTCACCGGAGGCCACCTCTCCGACCGGATGGGCAGAAGACCGGTTGCCGTCGCAACTACCCTCTTCTCCATTCCCGCCTTTGCCGCGATTCTCCAAACGCAGGGTGCGCTTCAGGTTGCCTCGATGCTCTGCTTTGGGTTCTTCCTCTGGGCCTCGTTCTCGGTGACAATTGCCATGGCTCACGAGCTTATGCCGAGCAGGATTGGCCTTATCTCTGGCCTCTTCATGGGTATCGCAATGGGGGCTGGAGGCCTCGGTGTATCTGTCTCGGGCGCAATTGCTGACAATTTCGGGCTCACAGCCACCCTTTCCGTCTTCCCGGCCCTGATCCTTGTCGCAGCCCTGCTCTTTGCAGCCGTCGGATACCAGCGGAGGAGCTAGAACCCTTTTTTATAATCAAGGTGCGGGCAGGGAGCGCGCCCCTCTGCCTTACCCGATGTGGTGGAAGAATTCATCCGCTAAAAGTGCAATACAGGAATTTGTGGCGGACTATCATGAATAATATAGAAATCTTTGAAAAGCATGCGGCAGAGTATGATTTGTGGTTTGAGGAGAATGAAGCGGCCTATAAATCTGAGATCCTGGCCCTGCATGACCTCATCCCCGCCAATGGAATTGGAGTGGAGGTAGGAGTAGGGACGGGACGGTTCGCCGAGCCCCTGGGCATCAGGATCGGCGTGGAACCTGCAAAAGCGATGGCCGACAGGGCGCGCCAGAGGGGCATAGAGGTTCATGAGGCAAGGGCGGAGGCCCTTCCCTTCCAGGATGAATCCTTCGACTTCGTGTTGATGGTGACTACTATCTGTTTCCTGGAAAAACCCCTGCAAGCTCTGGCGGAGGCGAAGAGGATTTTGAGGCCTGGGGGGCGGATCATCATCGGCATGATCGATCCAAATAGCCCACCAGGTCAGGAATATGAAAGGAAAAAGGCCACGAGCAAGTTCTACAAATATGCTCATTTCCATTCAGTAGATCAGGTTATGCTCTGGCTGGAAAGCCTTGATTTTAGCCTCATCGCCACCCATCAGGCCGTATTCAAGAGCACCAAAGATATGAGTGCTGCAGAGCCCTTTGAAGAGGGTCACGGCAGGGGAGCTTTTGTGGTCATTGCTGCCAAAAAAAGAGCTTAGTGAGTCCAGTCAATTATCTTTATGCCGGGTCCAATTTTCTTGGCTATGCTCTCCTTCATCTCTTCGTAGTGAGGGCATGCAAAGCCTATGGGATTTCCCCTGCTTATGCAGGAGGCGATGACTATGGCCTTTGCACCGCGCTCCACCATCAGGGCCGCCCTGGAGACCGCCCTTTTTCCCGGGCATCCTCCACAGGAGACGAAGCCCACGATATCAACCGGCCCGGTCTCGGCAAAGGCCATCTTTCCCTCTGATGCAACCTTAAAATCCATGGTTCCGGGGCACATGTCCTCGGTCTGCTGACATCTTATTATGCCGACTTTAATCATTTCCTTCACCTCGTCTTCCTGCGCATCTATATATATTGTCTTATATGCCGCTCTCCTTCAGCCTGCATTTTAATTAGCACCTGCTCCAGTCTTTTTCAGCTTCAAGAGAAGAAAGATGCCGCAAGTCTCCAGCCGCTTCTCCTGAAACTTCAAAGATGGATCCTCCAGGATGCTCCTGGCATTTTCCTCTGTCAGGGTTGAAGAGACAAAGCGCAGGTGGGATAATGCAAACCAGGCCGCCAATCTGCCGAAATCCCTTCGCAGTACCCGCCTGGCCTCTGGAGAGGGCTCCTTCCAGTGGTCGTAAATCCAGGTCTCTCCTCCGGGCCTCAGCACTCTATAGATCTCATTGAGCCCAGCCGCTTTATCCTTCCAGTGGTGTAGGCTGAAGGTGCTCACCACGAGGGCGAAGAATTCATCTTTAAAGGGCAGGCTGCATACATCGCCCACATCGAAATGTGGAGCATTTGCAAGGCCGCTTTTCCTGGCATTTGCCCTGGCAGCCGTAACCGCCCTTTGCGAAACATCTACTCCATATACCTTCAAGCGGGAGTTCTTCTCTGCGATCTTGAGGACAAGCAGACCGCTTCCTGTGCCCACATCCAGCATATTGCCCATTGCCACTGAATCTGAGACGGCATCTGCTACATCCTGATAAAAGCTATCCCGCAAGGCTGTCAATCCCTTAATTGGATTATGCATTTAGTCGAACCTCCTTTGCAGCAATCTGATGGCCGGAAGCAGAAACAAAATCAAAAACAAGAGTAAGATGAACAGATCCCAGAGCGATACTGGGCCGTCTTTTGGGAAAAAAGATGCCCTCAATCCCTGCACTGTGTAGGTCAGGGGCAGCAGCCGCGCCAGAAACTGAAGTCCCTCGGGCAGGGCAGATACAGGGTACACCACGCCGCATAGGAATACCATGAGAAACCTGGGGAGATTGAGAAGTGTCTGGGCCTCGAAGACCTCCCGCACGGATACGCTGAAGAGAGCGCCCATGGAGGAGAAGACCATGAGAGATATCAAGGATATCAGAGCCAGCCCGGTGATGTTCGGCTGCAGTCCCAGATAAAGTATGGCACCGGCAGCCACAATTGCCGTCATCATCAGTCCGAAGAGAAAGCCGCCTAAAACCTTTCCCAGCAGAACTGATGTCATGCTCAAAGGCGCCAGCAGCAGCCTCTCCAGTGTCCCCAGCCTCAGCTCGAAGTTGATGACCACAGCTTCTGCCGCAGTGGTGCTGAATATAATGGTCATGGCCAGAAGCCCCGGAACCAGCTCCGCAAAGTCGCCTGGACTACGCAGGTAAAAGGCCAGCGTCCAGGCCAATGGAAAGACCATGCCCCAGCTTATGGCCGGCGGCTTGAGGTAGTAGGTTCTCATATCCTTGAGTGCTATGTGATAGATGCCTCGCATCTGATCCCGCCACATCATCCTCTGCCTCCTTTTCCCTTGCCTGCACCCTTCTCCGCGGCCATAATCTGCGGGGGGAGGCCGGTTATCTGGAGAAAGGCCTCCTCAAGGCTCGGGCGGATGGTGCTGGCCGATTCTATGCCTATACCGCTATCCCTGGAAAACTGGAAAACTGCATCGAATATCCGTGGCGGTTCGCCTCCATAGATCCTGATGCGACTGCTGTCCAGGAGGGCTGTCTGCACCCCTACCAGCCTGGACTGCAGATCTGCCAAGAGTCCTGATACCTCGCCCGCAAAAGAGACCTCAATCAGGGATTGATCCTGAACCAGGCGCTTGAGCCCCTCCGGGGTATCGATGCTTACAATCCTGCCCCGGACTAATATGGCAATGCGATCACAGAGCAGATCAGCCTCGGCCAGATAATGGGTGGTGAGAAAGACGGTGAGACCCCTCTCGCGCAATCCTGAGATGAGGCTCCTCAAGGAGCGGGCTGCGGCTGCATCAAGGCCCGCCGTCGGCTCATCCAGAAAGAGAAGACGCGGCTCGTGCACCAGGGCGGCGGCTATGGTGAGTGCGCGCTTCATCCCTCTGGAGTATGTGCCGAAACGATCATCCTTTCGCTCATAAAGGCCGAAGTCTTTGAGGAGCCGGTCGACTCTCGAATTCTGCTCTGCCCGGGGCACACCGTAAAGCCGGGCCATGAAGAGGAGATTGTCACGCGCGGAAAGCTCGTCGTAGAGATTGGATAGGTCTGGCACCACACCCACATATCTCCTGGCCTGGTAGATACCGCCTGGAAGACTATATCCGAGAACGGTAGCACTGCCATCAGAAGGTTGGGAGAGGCCGACCAGCATGCGGATGGTACTGGTCTTTCCTGAGCCGTTTGGCCCCAGAAAGCCGAAGATCTCGCCCTCATTCACCTGGAAGCTGATATGATCCACGGCAAGAAGATCGCCAAAGCGCTTGGTCAGTTTATCTGTCAGTATGGCGTTTTTTTGAGGCATATCAGATTCCTCCGGGGCATAAGTCGGATGGAGTGTCTAAACTCAGCACCCCTGTTTTTAATTCAATAGAGCCGATATATAATCATCTCCTTCTTACCGGTGATATAGATTTTTGCCCATCAGACACCCTGGGGGCATCAGAGCGGATATCACAGCAGTTGCAGAGATCCCAACACTCCGCCCTTCCGGTCTCGCAATACCTCTTGAAGTTCTCAATCCATATCGGCTCACTGGAAAAGAGGCCAGCAAACTGCACAAACTTCTCCAGCCGCTCCATGGTCTCCCTGCCCACATGATGCTCCATCTGGCAGGCATCCCGCTCCGCCACAGACTTCTGCACCCCGATGATCTCCAGAAAGTCAGCTATGGCCCTGTGCTTGCTCTTCAGCTCCAGGGCCAGCCTCCTGCCGGAGTCGGTCAGAGTGGCTCCAGCATAGCTCTCGTACTGCAGCAGCCCCTCCTTTTGAAGCTTCTGAAGCATCTCTGTAGCCGAGGAGGGCTTGATTCCCATCTCTTCAGCGATCCTGCCCGTAGCAGCACGCCCTTCCTTCAGCTCCAGGGCATGGATTATCTCTATGTACTCCTCCACGGTTTTGCGTCTCATGACATCCTTCTCATGGCATCCAACTTATCTCAATATCATCTTTCTCAACCATTTCATCCTCTTTATCCTATCAAAGCCCATCGCATGGCTCCACCTATCAATAGAGCCGTCGCCACCATTACAGCCGCGGATTTCAGAGTGTCCCTGATTCCCAGCTCCTTTATCAGCACTGAGAATGTGGCCACGCAGGGGAAATAGAGGGAGAGGACTGTTGTGGCCACGACCATCTGTCCAGCGTTCAGACCCAGAGGCAGAAGCATGCCAACCGCCAGATCTTTTCGGAAGAAGCCCACCAGAAGAGCTACTACCGCCTCTCCGGGTATGGCAAGCCACCACTCCATGAAGGGCGAGAAGATGCGGGCGATCAATTCCATGAAGCCCACGGTGTAGAGCACATTGACCAGCAGAACTCCGAGGAACAGGAATGGTATGGCCTCGGCTAAAAACCACCTGATCCGCATCCAGGTCTTCTTCAGAATCATCTGGAGGCTTGGCCGACGGTAGGGTGGGATCTCCAGGAATATCTCCGGGCTCTCGCCCCGGACCACTTTATTCAAGACCAGTCCCGCCGCCACATAAACCAGTGCCAGGGTTGCAAATACCAGGAGCACATAGCCCTGGCCGTAGGAGCCCAGCACCCCGAAGATCATGGCAGATTTGGCGGTGCAGGGAACAGCCAATCCCAGCAGCGTGGCTGCGATGAAGCGCTGCTTTCTGGTCTCCAGATTCCTGGTTGAAAGGGCACCAGGCACATTGCAGCCCAGGCCCAGGAAGAGGGGGACTATGGCGTGGCCGTGCATCCCCAGCCTGTGAAACAGGTTATCGGATAATGTGGCCAGCCGGGGCAGATATCCGGAGTCCTCCAGGAGGGAGAGGGCCAGGTAAAAGCCCACTATGTAGGGGAGGACCATTCCCAGTGGGACGTAGATTCCCGTGGTCAGGAGCCCCATGGACTGGACATAATCGATATTGCCATCTATGATCTTGCCTATGAAAAAATCGTGCAGCAAACCGGGCCCAAGCTCTGCGCTTATCTTCAAAGCCAGTGGGCGATACAGCTCAAAGAGCGGCTCGAAGAGATGGGCAATCAGCCCCTCTCCGATCAGCCTCACCATCCAAAAGGTGGCGAAGATGACCGTCAGGGCAACGGGGATTCCTGTAAGGGGCTTGATGGTGGCCTCGGAGAGTAGGTCAGCCAGGCCGGGATGCCTGTGGGTCACCTTCTGGACCTCTTTGGATATCCATCCTATATCGATCCACTTCTCCTCTTCGGATAGGGCTTTGAGATCGGCGGGAGTTCGAGCCTCATTCAACCTTCCCACCAGCTCCTTTATCCCCTCGCCGGTGAGGGCCGTGGTGGAGACCACCGGCAGATCAAGATGCTCCTCGAGCGCCTTCTTATCAATCTCTATTCCGGAGCGCTCCGCTTCGTCCCACATGTTGAGGGCCAGGATCATGGGCTTTTTAGTCTCCAGAAGCTCCAGCGTCAGGAAGAGATTTCTCTCGAGGTTGGTGGCATCGACCACATTGATTATCAGGTCGGCCCAGCGCAGCATCTCCACAGCCACCTCCTCGGCCCGGTTGGTCGGCTGCAGGGAATATGTTCCCGGTGCGTCGATGATCTCCACCTTCTCTCCCTGCAGGCAGGCCATGCCTCTGGAGAAGTCCACCGTGGTTCCCGGATAGTTGGAGGTGATCACCTCAGCTCCCGTCAGCCGGGAGAAGACCACGCTCTTTCCTATGTTGGGATTGCCCATCAAAACAATTCGCTTCAATCTTCCACCCTCACCATGATCCTCTGGGCAATGCTCCGACCCAGTGTGATCTGCCTTCCACCTATGTCAACGACCATAGGGCCTGCGAACGGATGTACTGCCACGACTTTCAGCATCACGCCCTCTCTGATGCCCATGGTCCGCAGCTTTCTCTGAAATGAACAGCCCTGGCCCAGCAATGCAGTTACTTCGGCAGCTGTACCAGCCTTCAAGCTCGTTACCGGCATTTGCATTATGTATCCCTGTTGTCTATTTGCACTTAATTTTTAGGTAAACCTAAAATAGGTATTATGTAGATAAGCATTTCGGCTTACCTTAAAATAAGAAGGATAAATTAAAATTTTGCATAACTATTTAAGGATTAAGAGCAGGCATAGAGCTGAGGTCGCTATCGTTGCATAGCCTCGAAAGGCCATCTTTAAAATCATTTGGAGGCCCGGCCTCCGATAGAAGCCCTCCGCAAAATCGCTAGATTTTGTGATTAGATGGCTCGCCCATAAGATACCTCAAATTCATCGGGCTGTTGTATCAAGCGAAA
>JBFYLF010000071.1:0-9055 GCA_041305505.1 Methanothrix sp.
GCCTGTTGCTTGACTTCGTACCTCAGTAGATAGGTCTTAATTTCCACGGCTGAAAAGTCGTGGCCCCATTGAAGCTATTATATGAGGCGATGGGATGAGATGGACAGCAAAGGTATTTCCACGGCTGAAAAGTCGTGGCCCCATTGAAGCCTGTTGCTTGACTTCGTACCTCAGTAGATAGGTCTTAATTTCCACGGCTGAAAAGTCGTGGCCCCATTGAAGCAGGCCATCGAGTTTGGGTGGGAAGCACTCAAGGATCTTGGATTTCCACGGCTGAAAAGTCGTGGCCCCATTGAAGCACTTCAACCGATCCGGGAATGGCCTTTCTTAGGGCTATTTCCACGGCTGAAAAGTCGTGGCCCCATTGAAGCGATGATTCTAGCCACCGTTTATTCTGAAGTTCAACCCATTTCCAAGGCTGAAAAGTCGTGGCCCCATTGAAGCGGGCGATCGTGAGCCTCAGAGGCAGAACTGCCCACGCATAAGGAAACAGCCAAATAGTTTGCCAGTTCATAAAAGATTGACTATGAAGCTTAAGATTAAGATTGAAGGCCTAAAAGTCCATGATGTAGGTTATCGAGTATTTCTGCTCAAGCATGCCATGAACACGGCTTTACCTGGCCTCTCAACCTATAATTGGGATGAAGACGGCCAGCAAGAGGTTATAGCTCTGGTAGAAGGAGATGAATCCCGAATCAAGGCATTCCTGAAGGCAATTGAAACGAGCAAGCCGGAGGCGGCTGAAATCTCTAAGATAACCTCAGAGCCATTCGAAGGCGAAATTGGGCGAACCAGTGAAGTGGCTATGCTCTGTTCATTCGTTCAACTGGATAAGGCTATTCCGTTGCTCCTCGATATGAGGGACGATCTCAAAGCCGTGAGGAAGAATACTGATATGATCCCTCAGATGAGCGAGGATCTCACAGAGATGAAGGGCGACATCAAAGAGATGAAGGGCGACATCAAAGAGATGAAGGGCGACGTCAAAGAGATGAAGGGCGACGTCAAAGAGATGAAGGGCGACGTCAAAGAGATGAAGGGCGACGTCAAAGNTCAAAGAGATGAAGGGCGACGTCAAAGAGATGAAGGGCGACGTCAAAGAGATGAAGGGCGACGTCAAAGAGATGAAGGGCGACGTCAAAGCCGTGCGGAAAACTACTGATGCAACATTTGAAGAGATCAAGTCCCAGAGGGAAGACATCCAACCTGGCTATGGCATGAGCATGCTGCAAGTGCGCGCTGACATCCGAGCCATAAAAGAAAGATTGGGGATGCTCTAAGATGGCCGAAATCCGTTCTCGCCCAATTTCCACGGCTGAAAAGTCGTGGCCCCATTGAAGCATCTAACTCTATAAAAAAATAGAATGATTTGTATTTAAGCCTTCGCACCGGTTATACTACCCAAGTCCATCATGGGAATCATGCCGGTATCCGGTAGCACCACTTGTGGTGTAGATTGGCCATCCCATTTGGCAACCCAATTATTAAAGGAATCTATCCTGGCTAACTCTACCAATTGCGGTGTAGCCGCGGCCTTCTTCAGTTCAAGGGCTTTTGCCTCCACCTCTCTCTTTGCGAGTTCCGCCTTTTGGTCGATAACCGTTTGTTCGTACCTCTGTTGCGCACGCAACTTGTCCTGCATTGCGATATTTTTTGCTTCTATCGCAGCATCAAATTCAGGACTAAACTGGAAATTCTGAATAGGCGTTGACTGTATGATGAGATTGTACCTCTCCATCTGATTGCTCAAATTTTGCAATATATCATACGCTACATGTTCCCTCTTGGTAACAAGCTCCTCTGCCGTAAATTTAGCAGTTGATGCCTTTACAACGTCTTGAAGCGTTTTATCCACCAGGGCCAGATACTGATCGCGGGAACCAACATCAGCATATATTTCGCCTATCTTACCAGCATCCGGCCTCAATAGCACTGATACTTTTGTGTGAACCGTCTGGAGATCCTTAGAGGCAGATGCGCATTCAGCATCATAAGTCTGCGTCCTGATGTCGTAGTACGTCAAAGAATTGACAATGGGCCAGGCAAAATTTAGCCCCGGCTCTGCTATACTGGATACCTCCCCAAAAGTCTTGACAACTACACGTTCCCCTTCGTCAACCGTATAAAAGGGATTGACGACGAACACAAGAAATACCAACAAGGCAACACTGCCAACCAATTTCTGTTTGGTAGTTATACCTTTCCATATTCTTTCTTTTATATCCATATTTATACTAACCTCCGATGTTTGATACCAATCACGAAAACTACAGCAATCGTGAGAATCGAAACGGTCCAAAGTGCAGCAAGATCTGGTGTATTTGGAACACAACCATTATCCGTTGGATTTGGCGTGTAAGGCGTAATCCTTGACGCATCAACAACTATCGGCGAATACCATTTAAAGCGTTCTGCCATATAGTTATATAAATCCACTACTAACGGGGTATTTCCACGTTTAAAGTCGTGGCCCTATTGAAGAATAGATGACATCCAAAACGCTTTGTCCTAAAATGTCACTGATTTAATAAATATCTTTATTAATAATGACTGCTGATAACATTACGGTGAGTCTGTGACCCCAAATGCCCATGAATCCATCCAGAACATTCCCGAGCTGATTCCCGCCCGCATGCTCAACGAGTTCGCCTACTGCCCTCGTCTCTGCTATATCGAATGGATTCAGGGAGAATTCATGGACAGCGCCGATACCGTGGACGGCAGATTCCAGCACAGGCGGGTGGATACCGAATCAAACAGAGCCATTATGGAGCTGGAGACATTTCATGCTCGATCTGTTTATCTCTCCGGAGCGGGCATCACCTGCAGAATCGACCTTCTGGAGGGCGAAGGCAGCAAGGTCACCCCGGTCGATTATAAAAGAGGAGAGGCCCCAAATATCCCAGAAGGCGCCTACGAACCTGAAAGAGTTCAGCTCTGCGCCCAGGGGCTGGTCCTCAAAGATAACGGTTTTGTCTGCAATGAGGGAATTGTCTACTTTGTCAAATCCAAGAAGAAGGTGACAATCCCCTTTGACGCAGCCCTGATTGAGAGGACCGAGCAGTTAATCGCACAGCTCAGGGCCGTGGCCGATCGAGGTGAGATGCCTGCGCCTCTGCCATCAAGCCCAAAATGCGTCCGCTGCTCCCTGGCAGGCATCTGCCTTCCCGATGAGGTCACCCTCCTTAAAGAAATGCAAGCGGACGATTCCGAATTTAGCGAAAAATGCACATCAAAAGACGAGCCTAATGGTCCAGGCCAGGCCAGGATCAGAAGGCTTCTCCCATCCCGTGATGATTCCATACCCGTATACGTCATCGGTCAGGGAAACACAGTTAGAAAGAAGGGAGAACGGCTTGAGATCTGGTCACGCGAAGGAAAGCAGAGCGAGCCAAAGCTCAGAGAGATCTCCCAGCTCTCACTCTACGGCGGAGTGGAGATCACCACCCCCGCACTCGTCGAGCTGATGCAACGGGGAATTCCCGTCATACACTACACACATGGAGGCTGGTTCCAGGGAATCTGCCTCGGAACTACTCATAAAAACGTTGAGCTTAGGATGCACCAGTTCCAGTGCGCAATGAATCCCGATAGATCGACAGCTCTTGCCCGGAAAGCCGTGGCCGGCAAGATCAAAAACTGTCGAACGATGATGCGCCGAAACCTCCAGAAATCCAACTCCAATTCCCTGAGCCTCCTTGCCAAATTGGCAGCCGAGGCAGAGGAGGCATCGAGCCTGGATAGCCTCCTGGGAATTGAAGGGGCAGCCGCAGAATGCTATTTCTCCCACTTTGCCGAGATGCTGAAGGAGGGCGGCAGGGATTTCTCTTTTAAGGTCAGGAACCGAAGACCGCCGAAAGATCCGGTCAATTCCGTGCTCTCTTACCTCTACGCAATCCTTGTCAAGGATCTGTTTGTCACCCTCCTCGCCGTTGGATTTGATCCTTATCTTGGATTTTATCATCGGCCAAGATACGGCAGGCCAGCTCTGGCGCTGGATATGATGGAGGAGTTCAGGCCGATAATAGCCGACTCCGTAGCCATAACCCTCTTCAACAATGAGGAGCTTACAGAAAAGGATTTTATAAAATCTCAGGCAGGAGTAACCCTGACTGCAAACGGCAAGAAGAGCATTGTGGGAGGATATGAACGTCGAATGGGAACTGAGATAGCCCATCCGTTATTCGGCTATAAAGTCAGCTATAGGAGGATCCTGGAAGTTCAATCTCGCCTCCTGGCTCGGGTCATGTCCGGCGAGATCGGGGAATATCCTCCTTTCTGCACAAGATAGAGAGATGAAAGCCTATGGCCGATCTGAAATGCTATATCGTGAGCTATGATATCATGGATTCAAAGCGTCTTCATAATGTGCATAAGACTATGAAAGGTTTCGGAGATCCTATCCATTATTCGGTATTCAGATGCAATTTGACCGATAAGGGTAAGGTCGAGCTTATGGCAGCGCTAAGCGAGATTGTAAAACATGATGAAGACAGAATAATGATTGTGGATCTGGGCCCGGTAGATGGCAGAATCGATGATCGGATTGATTTCATAGGCCTGCATCCCACTGGTATGGATACAAGTCCGATAATCATTTGATCATAGCCTGCTGCCCGAACCGTCAGGCTATAAATACTTCGCCAGCCTATTATGAAACAGCAGCGCCTGAAAGTTGCAGCGCGATTATCATGGAAATACGGGGAGTTAATTTATGGGTTTCTTGGATCGCATGAGCACAGTTGTGCAGGCAAAGATGAACAAGATCATGGACCGGGTTGAGGGCCCCAGGGAGACTCTGGACCTCTCTTATGAGAAACAGCTCAAGCTGATTCTAAATGTCAAGAGGGGCGTCGCCGAGGTCGTCTAGCGGTAGGGCGCCAGCCTGGAGTGAATAGTCTCCTGGATAGCTGGTGACTCGCAAGGGTCTCGTGAGTTCGAATCCCATCCTCGGCGCTTTCTTACCTGTAAATTATAGCGCCATAAAGCATACCAATCCTTTTGTGGCGGCCATATCTCTCCGGCTTTATCTCAATACTCAGATGTTCTCATAAACATGTTCCGCCTTCTATTGACCATCTTTTTCAGGCAACCACGAATGCCAGTGCACCCAATTCATCACCAAATTGATATATTTCAGAGTGGAATAGTGGGTGTGAGGAAGAAACATGTTCGAAAAAGTTCTCGTTCCCACAGACTTCTCCAGCTACGCCAGAAAGGTTCAGGACTGCATGGCGGCTCTTCCAGGCATTAAAGAGATTGTGCTTCTACATGTGCTGGACGGCAGCAATCCCAAGGAGCTGGAGGCAAAGGGATGGAGTTGGGACTCCATGATAGATGAGGCCAAGGTCAGGCTGGCCGAGCAGGCCGAGCACCTATCCAATCAGATGGATAAAGAGATCGGCATAAAGCAGCTTCTCAAGGTAATAGTCGAGCCCATGGCAGGCGCTGATGGAGTCAACCTCCAGAGGCTGCAGGGCGGTCAGGGAATAGATCAGATTCAAGGAGGAAGCGTCGGCCAGGCCATAATCAAGGCAGCGGATGAGGAGAATGTCTCTCTGGTCTGCATGGGTGCGCAGGGCAAAGGCCTGGTTGAGGGAATGCTTCTCGGATCAGTTTCGACCGAGGTGCTGAGAAAAGGAGAGAACGATCTGCTCATCATCCGCCACAAGATCCTCAAAGGAGAAAGCTCTGAGGGCCAAAGCCAGATCTGCAGGGATATTTTCACAAAGGTGATGCTCACAACCGATTTTTCCGTGGCCGGAGAAGAAGCCGCATCAAGGGCCAAGGCACTGGCGACCCTTTCGGAGATCCTGCTCGTTAACGTGATTGAAAAGGAGAACGATTTCGATCTGGCTGCCTCAAGGCTCAACAGGCTGAGAGATGATCTGACGGTCCCTGGCAGGAGGATCACAGTTCATGTCCTTGAGGGCAGCAAGCCGGCAGATCGAATCCTGGCCCTGGCCGAAAAGGAGAACGTCTCAATGATCATGATGAGCTCCCAGGGCAAGAGCTGGAGCAGGCAGATCTGGACAGGAAGCACGACATTTGATGTCGCCCGCAGAGCTCTGTGTCCTGTGCTGGTGGTCAGGCCTGGAAAATGATAGATCAGGAGCATGGCAGCTGTTGACCAGTTGCCATGCACAGGCTTCTCTTTCCTTGTCTGCTCTCTTTTTAGGCCTATTCTTTTCCAGCCTTTCCAGCCTGCTTCATCATCATCTGCATGGCCCTGTAATACGCATCGCGGGGCATAAGCTCCTGGCTCACCTGTTTCATGAGGTCATCGGAGATCAAGCCCTCTCTGGCCATCTGGCGGCCCGCCTCTTCGGCTGCCATAAATACCCTGTCCGTCAGCGAAGTCTCCCCTGCCTTGATCATCTCTTTCATGCCATCGGCCATGGGCCTGAGCAGGGCTCCGGCATAGTCCGAGCTTCCATCCGGCCTTGTGTAGATTGCCTTCATCTGGGCTATCAAGGGATCGAACATTGAGAGCTCCCATGCCCCACAGGTTGAGACAAGGACTGCTTTTTGTCTCTTTGCGCTGCCACCTTCCAGGCTTTCCAGATGGATAGGAAGCTGTCTGTCCATTAGGTTCTTGAGAGGTCCTGTTATGCCGGAATAGTAGACAGGGCTTGCCCAGACTATGACGTCAGCTTCTCTTATCTTTGGCAGTAGCATCAACATGTCGTCATTCTGACCGCATATTCCGGGATTGATAAACCAGCAGCTCAAATCTCCGTTGCATGGCCCGATATCAAGCTTCCTCGTGTAGAACACATCCACATCAGAGCCTTCTTCCTTCATCCCCTTCAGAAATGGGCGCAGGATCTGCGCAGTATTTCCCTCATCCATGTGAGGGCTGCCGTTTATGGCCAGAGCTTTCATAATGGGATCATTTCGGACCCTTAGAATATAAATTATTGGCACTTGCTGTGCATGATCCCGATAAAGCATATTTGAGAAGACGTATGGCTCTAATAGCACCAAAAAAACTCGATGATCTGCTGACAAGCACTTTCAGCATCGTCTGGGATGCAGAGTACACAGAGGGCTTCAACGGACTGCTCGATTGCATAGTACGATAGTCCAATCTGCCATTAAACGGCAAGGTATATCGACCAGAAGGTCGCAAAGGTTGCCTCGAAATGTCCTCATACCTGGCGTATAGCGGAGAAGGCCTGGATCAGATGAACCCCTTTGATGCCAAAGACAGCAACATCTGGCGCAAAGCAGAGTACCTTGGCAGATACCTCTTTGCCGCAGATTTCCTGAGAAGCCGCCGCACGGATCTTGTGGCCGACATATCCTGCGGCATGGGGTACGGGACGGCTGAGCTGACCGGAGCGGCAGGCAGGGCGATTGGAGTTGACGCGGGCAGAGATCTCATCGAGGCGGCCAGGGCGAGTTTTCAGAGGGACAACATCTCATTTCTCTGCAAGGATCTCGAACAAGATGATCTCTGTCCGGATATAAAAGAGGGAGGAGCGGATGCTGTTGTTAGCTTTGAGACATTGGAGCATCTTCTGGACCCTGCCAGAGCTTTATCTCAGTTCTCTAGGATTCTGAAGCCCGGGGGTTTTTTTATCTGCTCTGTGCCTCATGTCCAAAATGAGTCCGGAGATGGCAGCGGTCTTCCAAGGAACAGGTCCCACAAACAATGGTTCAGCTTTGCCTCCCTTTCTGATCTCGTGAGGCATCATGATATGCGAGTCATCTACAGGCTCGGACAATCCTGGTCTCGAATGCTCTTTCGAAGGGAGCAGCAGCTTTTCAATGCCAAGCGTCTTGGCAGCCGGCTCTCTGATGAGCCCCTAATGCATAATCCCGGGATGATTCGATGGCTGTCCTATGTCGCGGCTTACCCAACAGTCGAGGATGTGGACGGCTCATACTCGATGATAATCGTGGCGCAAAAAGACTGGCTGGATTTCGGGGGAATGCCGGGCTGGCTGCGGGGGGAGGGAAATGACGGAAGAAATTAAGGGGGGCGGTAGGGGCTACGAGGACCCCTGGCCACCGGTTCGCGGAGACTATCATGTGGTCGATCCCCTCTCGGCTGTGGCCGTGGTCACTCTGACAAGCCCCATGATATTGCGAGGCTCCGCCATCTTCGGTCAGTGCAAGACAGAGAATCTGGGGATAGAGAAGATCGTGGCAAATGTGGTATCCAACTGCAATATCCGGTTTGTGATCGTCTGCGGCCTTGAGTCTAAGGGGCATCTTCCCGGCAATACGCTCATGGCCCTTCATAAGAACGGGATAGATGATCAGGGAAGGATCATAGGCTCAAAGGGAGCAATTCCATTCATCCAAAACATTCCCCCCGAGGCTGTCCGCAGGTTCCAGGATCAGGTGGAGGTCATAGACTGCATAGGTGTTGTGGATGCAGAGGAGATAGAGATGATCATCGATCAATGCAGCCGCCAGAGCGCGCCCTACCCGGCAGAGCCGTTCCAGGTGGTCAAGAGGAGAATTGAGCCTGCTCATATTTGTGCAGGCGATGCTGACATGACATTTGGAGCTGGGGTTGTGATGGATGCATCCGCCTGGTTGGTCATGCAGGTCACTGAAGGGAGCTGATGAAGTTGTTCAGATTTGAGAGGCAGCAGTGCACAGTGAACATCGGAGGCATCGCGATTGGAGGCCAGCCGGGCGAGCTGCCTACGGCTTTGTGCGGCACTATCTTCTATCAGGGGCAAAAGCTTGTGGAAGACGAAGAGAGGGGCATCTTCAGCAGGCCGGCAGCAGAAAGGCTCGTCGCCCGCCAATCTGAGCTTTCTGAGGAGACTGGATGCCCATCGATTCTGCATATCTATGCCAAGAGCATAGAGGCCTTCGGCAAATACCTGGACTTTGCAGAGGAGACCTGGGGAGGGGCCTTCATCATAGATTCTGCAGATCCCGCGACCCGGATGGCTGCTGCCGCCCTCGTCTCTGAGGTGGGCTATGCTGATAAGGCCATTTACAACAGCATCAGCCTGGCCACTGATGAGTCGGAAGCCCGGGCTCTCAGGGTATCTGAGGTGGACTCGGCGATCATCCTGGCGTACAATCC
>JBFYLF010000072.1:0-10854 GCA_041305505.1 Methanothrix sp.
TCATCCTTTGTGATATTGTGGAGCGCATCGATGTTAACCGAGTAAGCGCAAATGACATTCATAATGCTCTTGATTTGAAGGTCTCTGATGCTCTGAAGATGTCCGGATCGTTCCAGGTGAGCCGGAGATATACCATCTCCTATATGCCATGCTCCTCGAACTCCTTCTTCACAGCCTCTCTGATGTCGCAGCCTATCCCATTTGCCACATTTCTTCCCGGGACAGTGACCTCCAGCCGCAAAATCAGCTCCGTGCACTTGGAATTGATGAGCTGAACGCTCATAGGCCTGTCTTTGAGAACAAGGGGGTGGCTGCGGACGTTTTTAATAATGATCTCCCTGGCCTTATCGATATCGGATGCCTTTCCCAGGTCGAAATCAACAATCCAGGTTATCTCCGAGTCTCTGATGGACCAGTTTATGATCGGCTCATTGCCCATGATGCTGTTGGGAATGATCACTCTCTTGTTATCGGTGGTTCGAATTACAGTGTGTCTGAGGGTCAGGTCTTCTATCTGGCCGTACTCCCCACGAAAGTCCACCAGATCTCCAACACGAAACGGCTTAAAGACTGCTATGAAGATGCTTGAGGTGAAGTTAGCGAGAGAATCCCTCGCTGCATAGCCTATGGCCAGGCCGGCAATTCCTGCGCCAGCTACAATTGCAGTTACCAGGCTTCGCAGCTGGGGTATCTGATAGATTATGAGCATCAGTCCGATCAGATAGATGGTTGCCGAAACCAGACGGCGGATCATGATCTGCATAGTCTGGTCCATCTTCATCTGTATCTTGGCAACAACTGTTGGGAAGTAATTCAACAGCATCCGGTCCGCGATGGTGGCCGCAGATCTGGTTAAAATCACAATTAATAATATAAGTATAATATATAAAATAATAGATGTTATATCGATCTCGCTGATGGCATTGGCTATCATCTTAATGAAAACAAGGTCAACGTGCCTTCCTGTCAATGAATCCACAGTCTGCTGCGTCCAATTTGCCAGGAGAAGTGGATCAGTCATGCCTGCTATGGCTGTAAGATTCATCAAGGCAAGAACGGAAAAAGGATACTTAAACGTTTCCAAGAGCCATCAAGGCAATTCCTTGCAGCCAAAATTGGTGAGGATGAAAGCTATAACTGGCATTTCAATGCTGGAAATAATTGATGGAGTTAAATTCTGCGAAAACGGGATGCACACAATCAAAAAGCAAGATTTATGAGATAAAATAGTGGGTGGAATAAAAGAGCCTCATATGGGAGGTGCTGCCAACCGGAATCCTGTGGCAGCGGTCTTCCCATGTCCTCTTTCAATTTACTTCGGTCTTTGTTTAAATGAAGTAATATCCGCCATACCTGGACCAGGACCAGCTATTTGTGTAGTAATATGTCGTTCCTGTCCATCCATAGACGTTGGCTGCATACCAGGGATCATACACAACCGGATCATAGTAGTAGCTATATGTGGGATAAACCACAGGGGCTGTGTAGTAGTAGGTCGGATAGGTGTATGTATATGCTGGATACCCATAATAATAGTAGCTGGGATAATACCAGGAGCTATACGAATAGTATCCTCCTGGGTTAAGCCAATCGTAGTGATCGCGGAAACCATCGTGACCTCCATGATGACTATCATGGCCTCCAAAATCCGGGCCTCCATCATAATCCCCAGGTCCATCACCAAAGGCGGAGCCTACTGCAACCAGCAGTCCCAACGCCAGTATAGACAACATCAGCTTTATCGAGTTAATTGAAATTCCTCCAAGACCCTCGTTCATCTGCTTAATATTAAAAGGTGATTTTTATGTAGAGATCACCTAGCATCTACATGAAACCTCCATAAATCCATTGATATCGAAATAGCTCAGAAAGCCGCTCAGATCCAATGTGCTCAGGCTCCCGGGCTGCGCGGCAAAAAAAGAGAGCATCCTTTCATGTGCTGGATTTCATGGCCAATTGCATTTTTTAGCCAGGTATTCTCCGCGAAAGCCTGATGAGGCCGTCTAACCTCGCCAATTACAGGATTGCGTTAATAAGATTTGACTGGTTGGTGGCTGATCCGGACTGATTTATGGGTGCGCGATCCTCCGCCGGCACTTCCAGATGCAGCGTGTAGAGCAGATCTCTGACTATCTCCCACGGATATGTGGATATGATGCGGCAGTCTGTTTTCCCTCGATATATGCCGTCATCATAGATCCTTGCGTCTGGCGAGTATGCCGCCGCGACGACCAGATCTCCCTCTTGGTAGCGCCCCTCCCCTAAAAACTGCTTTTGAAATCTGAAATTCCCGAGCACTGCAGGCTGGCTGTCTATAAGAGTCTGGTAGAGATTTGGCTTATCAGCTCCTGCATTCATAAGCGCGTAGTACACGATATACTCATTTGCAGTGATGTTCGCCACCATCGGCTCATCATAACGTGTTAGGACCAGCCAGGCACCATAGTCGGCGCTGTCTACAGTCATGTTGTATCTGGTGAATTTGACTCCTAAAGAGGTTTCGCCACTGGATTCTGGCTCCACAATGACTGTATAATCCATGGTTGTATTCATCTCAAAGGATACGACATAGGGGCCGATATGCCCGGATTCGTAAGCCGCAAGGGTCGGCGGGACTGAACAGAGTACTAGAAACAGGATGAATAGCTCTCGAACTAAACTTGCCGTCAATCTCATCGGACCATGAGTATGCATGTAAATCCATTTTATTCTTTTGGGTGAGAGCTGTGGAGTGCAGAGTTCCGAATGTTTTGTAGCAGTCCCGAAAACATTTGTGACTGCACATTCAGGTGAATGCATCTCAATCTTTTTATACTTTCAAGAGGCTTATCAGAATTAGGGGATGCAGCAAAGAAGGAATGGCCAAATAGGGCCAAAATAGAGAATAGAAACGAAGGCATATGAAGGCATTTCGCTAAAAAGGATGATGAATATCTGAGAGCCTTCCCCCCTTCGCAGCAGAGAAGTGATTCATGTTGATGTCCATAACCAAGGGATCAGTCGGCACAATCGTCGGCGAGACAAACCCTCTGGCATTCAAGTTTCTGATAAACAAGGATGTAGGCAGGGGCACCTACGTCAAAGCCAAGTCCGACGGTGGCCGGGACTGGATCCTGGCCCAGGTGGAGGACGTCAAGCGCTCCAACTCCGCCTACAGCGTCAGCCAGCTCTACGATGCAGCCAGAAACTATGACTCCCGTGAGATGATGATAGCCGAGGCCAGGGTCATTGGCGTAGGAAGCAATGGCAAGATCCACACCCCAACGAGCCCTGCAAGGCCCGGAGACCCGGTCTTCATAGCAGACGAGAAGCTGATCAAGGCTACTTTAGGCCTGGCCAGAGGCGACATGTACATCGGAATGCTTCGCGGCTATGACATCCGTGTGGAGCTTGATGCCAATACTCTGGTCCAAAAGCACTGCAGCGTTCTGGCCAAGACGGGCTCAGGAAAATCCTATACAGCCGCGGTAATCTTGGAAGAGCTGCTGGAGAGGAAGGTCTCACTGCTGATCATAGATCCTCATGGTGAGTATGCATCGATGAAGGAGCCGAATAAGGTAGGCGACTTCTCTCGCTTTAAGGTAAAGCCCCGGGGATATGATATCACAGTCTACACCCCTGGCGAGATGGCCATGAACCCGAGAGCAGACAGGCCCTTCAGATTCAATGGTCATAATCTCTCACCTAGGGAGGTGGCCAAGATGATTGCTCACGAGAGCAGCAGCAGCGGCCAGCTCGGGCTGCTCTACGAGGCCATAAGCGCTCTTCGGTCTGAGACCGATGTCTACACATTGGAGGACATAATCGACCAGGTGGTTCGAAGCAACTCCAAGTCGAAATGGAACCTGGTAGGCCAGCTCGAGTCCCTCCTGGAGCTGGGGCTGTTCTCAGGAACAGAGACGCCGGCGGAAGAACTCTTGAGGCCTGGAAGGGCGGCTGTCATCGACATGACAGGCATTGCGCCAGAACTCCAATCCATGATAGTCTCGCGGCTACTTACCGACATATTTGAGGCCAGAAAGCGCAGGATGATATCTCCCGGAATGGTTGTGATAGAGGAGGCCCATAACTACATACCCGAGAGGGGCACAGGAAATGCCGCGTCCACAAACATCGTCCGCACAATTGCAGCCGAGGGCAGGAAGTTCGGCCTGGGCCTCATGGTCATAAGCCAGAGGCCGGCAAGGGTCGACAAGAACGTCATATCGCAGTGCAACAGCCAGATCATAATGAGGGTCACAAATCCCAACGACCTCAAAGCGCTCTCAAAGGGGCTTGAGGGAATGACATCCGATCTCGAGGAGGAGATCAAGAGGCTTCCCGCCGGTGTGGCCATGCTCGTCAGCAATGAGATCGAGAGGCCCATCACAGTCAATGTCCGGCCCAGGAAATCAAGACATGGAGGAGTGAGCACCCAGATTGTGATCAAAGACGAGGCCGTTTTGCCTGCCAAGAGTCCCTCCTTGGGAGAAGAGATGAGGCAAGTTCCAGTGCCGCCTTACCCTGCCGCAAGGGCGGCCATTCGTCCAGGAGGCGAGAAGAAGGCAGAAAGCCTCCTCAAGAAGGTATTTGGAGCCAGAAGGGCCTGAAAAGCCCGGCCCCTTGAATCCTTCTGGCTTCCAGGTATCAGGTTTTTCAGCAGTATGCGTCTAAAGCTATATCTTTTCCAAAGATTTTAACTGATACGTTCAAAGCACTCCATGTAGAGGACCTTGCCTCCTGCCGTCCGCCCACAGATCTCCATAAATCCCTCTCCGCACTCCTGGCATCTCAGCGACGGGTATATCCTGGCCTTCTCTGGCTCTGGAACTGCCGAGGTGGAGACTGTGATCAGCTCGCTGTCCGGAGCGGTGATGATATGCTCGGTTATATCATCTCTTAGACTCTCGAACTGCCTCGCCTCCTCCTCGCTCAGATCTCCCTGGAAGTACTTCGCCCGAAGATCATCCGTGCCAGCCGATAGGTCAGCCTTGAAGTAGAGGCGCATGCTACTTCTGTCTCCTCGGGAATAGAATGTGAAAGCCTGCTTTCCATGATCCTTGTAGACTAAATTGCCCTTTCCGAATGTACAGCCGAGAAGAGCCTGAAATGGCATCCACGCTGCAAGAGTTGTTCTCGGCAATGCAGACGAGTTCTTCATCCTCTGACCTTGGATGATGCTTCTTGACATATCCGGCTATCCTGTAGCCTATGGCGAGGCCTGGGCAAAGGTGGCCATGAAATTCAACTGCTTTTCTCAAATCCGTATCAATAGTCGTCTCATCCATGTCAATTCAGTCTTCTGTATCTCAAATTAGCAGTATCTCTCCATAGGTAGAGGACGGCCTATTACTTCATCAATTAATCCGGATGAATCTCTTGAGTCAATTCGTACTGGATTATCAGCAGCTCTCTCATCTCCTCCTGCACATTCCACCAATCTCCTTGTATAGGGATGATTGGAGCAGAGGAGGATCTCATTCGTCGCCCCCACCTCTATAATTCGTCCCCTCTGCATCACAGCCATTCTATCGCTGACCTTCCTGGCCAGGGCTATATCATGGGTGATGAAGATCATGGCGAGGCCTGTCCGGTCCTGAAGGTTCATGAGCAGTTTCAGTATCTTGGCCTGAACGCTGGGATCAAGCGCCGAGGTGGGCTCATCTGCAATTAGCAGCTTAGGTCCCAGGGCCAAAGCCCTTGCAATGGCCACCCTCTGCACCTCGCCACCCGAGAGTTCATGGGGGTACCTCATTAGAAAATCATCATCAATTGGCAGCTCAACCATTCTAAGAACCTCTTTAGCCCTCGCGAGCCTCGACTCAGGACTTCCCCAGCTCTGCACCTGAAGGGGCTCGAGCACCGCATCGAGAACATTTTGCCGGTGGCTGACAGACTCCCTTGGATTCTGAAAGATCATCTGGACTTGCCGGTAAAAGGCAGCGTCTCTTTTGCAAAGCCTCTGCCCCTCCAGGACCACGCTTCCCCCATCCGCCTCATAAAGGCCCATGATCGCCTTGGAGAGGCTTGTCTTTCCGCAGCCGCTCTCTCCAACCAGAGCCAGGGTCTCGCCCTCATAAAGGGAGATGCAAACGTCGCTAAGAGCTGAATAGGAGCCGAATTTGAGGGCAAGGTGCTCTATATCCAGAAGGGACATAATGCCGCCCCGGTGACAGGCAATGCTTCTGCCATCTTCTTCCTTTGGCTTCGGAACCTCCAGGCTGCAGATGTCAATTCTCTGGGTGCAGCGTTCATGAAAAGGACATCCCGGCAGGCCGTGCTTCATTCTCCCTAAGATGCCCTGGAGGTCCTTTGTGGTGGTCATGGATGGATACGATCGTACCAGTCCTCGGGTATAGGGATGGCGTGGATTCTTCAGCATCTCCCGGGTTGCTCCCAGCTCCATGATCCTGCCGCCATAGAGCACAGCCATTCTATCGGAAAAAGCGGCTGCAAGAGAGAGGTCGTGAGTGATGATCAGGCACATCCTACCAGAAGCTGCAGAGGAGAGGAGATCTATGATGCTTTCTTTGGTTAAAGCATCCAGAGAAGCAGTCGGCTCGTCTAGTATCAGAAGATCTGGATCATTTACCAGGGCCATAGCGATCAAGACTCTCTGCTTCTCCCCTCCGGAAAGCTGATGGGGATACATCCGGGCTTTGTCGCGGCTTAAGCCAACTGAGAGCAGATGCCTGGCCGCCAGTGCATTTGCATCTCTCTTCGCGATGCTCCTGTGGCGGTACGTGCTGGCCGGCGTGTTCCGCCGCTACGGCGTCGACCAGAAAGAGGGGATGGGCTTCGGCGACCTGCCCTACGCGGCCATGATCGGCGCGTTCGTCGGGTAGCAAGAGAGATCTCTCCAAAGCTGCGTCCCCCGGCCAGACCCATAATGGCCAGGCCCAGTGTGGTCTTTCCAGCGCCCGACTCTCCGACCAGAGCCAAACGGTCTCCCATTTCTAGGCTGAGGTCCACTCCTCTCAATATCTCGGCCTGGCCGATGCAGTGGCGCAGGTCCCTGATGGAGAGGCTCATGCAGACCTCGCTAAGCCAGTTTCATCTCTTCTCAGCTTCGGATTCATGGCAGTCTCCAGGCTAAAGGAAAATAGGCTGATCCCGACCAATGTAACGGAGAGGGCCAGGCCGGCAGGAACCAGCCACCATTGCCAGACATCGAGATAAGTAAATGCAAGAGCCTGATTCATAATCTTTCCCCAGCTTATGACAGTTGGATCGGATACCCCCAGAAAGGCTAACCCAGCCTCCATGAAGACCGCCCTTCTGGCATCCTGCATCATCAGGGCAAAGATGATTGGAGAGATATCAGGCAGTATATGATTGAAAAGGATGTGCTTTTTGCCTGCTCCAAATGTCCTTGCTGCATTTATGTGCATCTTCGCCTTAAGAGATAGAACCTGAGATCGGACTATCCTGGCTCCTACCGGCCAGGAGAAGGCGGATATCAGAAAGATCAAAAGAGGCAGGTTGGGGCGAAGGTATGCCGCCACCAGTATCATTACAATTATTGTTGGAAGAGATATCATGGCGTCCACCATTCTAATGCAGATCCGGTCATAAAGGCCCCCCGCAAGAGCAGCAGAAGCGCCTATGAGAGCGCTAAGGGTGCTGGAGAGGAGTGCCACTGAAGCGGCAACAAGCAGGGATGTGCGGGCTCCGTAGAGGAGCCTGGCCCAGATATCCTGGCCCATGGAGTCGGTTCCGAGCAAATGGTCCATGTCAGGCGGACTGAAGATTCGACCTGTGTACTCGTGGGGCGAATATTCGCTGAGCAGTGGGGCGAAGGCGGCCATGCCAACTATCAGGGCTAAAAGAATGAGGCCAGTCCTGGCCATTGGGTCCTTGGCTATTCTGGCCTTGAGATTATTGTGCATATCTCACCCTCGGATCAAGCCTGATGTAGAGAAGGTCTGCCAGAAAATTGGCCGTCAGAACGGTCAATGTGACGATGAGGAGAATCCCCTGAATCATGGGGTAGTCCCGGGCATCTATGGCGGTGTTCAGAAGCGATCCAACTCCGGGATAGGAGAACACTATCTCGATGAATAGCGCTCCTGTGAGCAGTTGTGGTATTCTAAGGCCCACAGCCGTGGTCAGGGGCAAAAGCGAGTTTCTCGCGGCATGAGCATATTTTACTCCGCTTTCCGTGCAGCCTTTAGCCCTGGCTGTGAGGATGAAAGACTCGCCAAGGACGGATACAATGGTGTTTCTGGTGAAGAGGAAGATGCTCCCTAGCTGCACAAGGACCATTGACGCCAGGGGCAGAGCCAGGTGCCTGAGAACATCAAAAATATATTGAATGCCTTCATATCCGGCATAAGCGGATTGGGCGCCGGATAATGGCAAAAGCTTCAGGCTGACTGCAAAGATCAAAAGCAGCAGAATGCCGATGAAGAAGTCCGGGAATCCGCCCAGAAACATCAGGCCGGTGACCAGGCCGTGGTCCAGAGAAGATCCGCGCTGATATCCGGATTCTATTCCTAAGATCGCACCGATAGCCGTAGCCAGAATCAGGGCCAGGCCTGTGAGGAGAAGTGTCCAGGGCAGTGCACCCATTATTACCCGGAAGACTTGATCCCGATAGTAGTATGAATAGCCCAGGTCGCCATGAAATAGGGCAATGGTATATGACAGAAATTGATCTACCCAGGATTTGTCCAGGGATAGCTGACTTGTCAGCTGAGCCTTCAGCTCATCGGTCAAGACAACCATTGCTTCCTGACCATAGATCGCCTGAAGAGGATCTCCGGGCATGAGCCGGGGAAGGATGAAATTGAGAGAGAATATGGCGGCAAGCGCGATCAGGTAATTGAGAAAGCTCGCAGGGAAGATATGCTGCCTCCTCTTTACTGCTATACTTGCTCTCTCAAGTGAAGGGCATTTAGCACTTACGCCTTTCAGTCTCTGCTTCCATCCTTTCAACTCTATTCTCATGCCCCACCATCCTTCTGCCAGGCAATCCTGGCCTGAGGTATGGAATCAATATCTGCAGAGTATGGCTTGATATCCAGAAGAATGGAGCCATCCAATGCATCCATGCCCTTTACCTTGAGCCGGCTGCCATTGACCTGCAATAGCTCAACTATGTCGAGGGCCAGTGGATTGGGGCGGCTGGGCGAGCGGGTGGCGAAGACTCCATGCTTCTTTTGATCGAGCGGAGGCCTGGCAGTGAGAAGGCTTCTGTCTGCCAGATGCAGCCAGAAGATGACGATGAGATGAGTGCACTGCTCGATATCCCGCAGTCCTTTTTCGAACTTGGGAAAGATATCTATCTCGCAAATCTCATCTGAGAGCCTCCCCTGGCGGGGGATCTCCTCTCTCCTTTTATAGGGAGTGTGTATGATGCCGATCGGCTCGAGCAGCATAGAGCCTATTTCTTCCGCCATTTCGCGATCACCATTTCATTTACTAATAATTCTATCCTTTTATTCAGATCAAATATTACCTTTGATTCAATCTGGCTTATTGTTTAAGATCCTTTCGCATAAGAAATTCAGGAAAAAATTTAGGTAAAAAAGCAACTATAGCTTCACCGTATCAAACAAAGATCATCTTATTCAGAGCAATGGGAACACCACTTCCTACTCCGCCGTAAGTGAAATAGAAGTCGACCTTGTCATTTGAGACCCAGTATGAGTCAGCGTGATAAAGTGGCAGAGCAGGCAAATCCTCGGCCAGCATCTCCTGAGCAGAGTCTACCAGATCCTTCCTTTTATCCGGGTCCATCTCTTCAAGCTGGCTCTCAAGAACATCGTTAAGCTCTGTGTTTTCGTCGTATCGAGCGCTGTTGAAGCTGGTCTGATCCAAGACGATCTTATTGAGTACGGCAGGATCGCCACCCATTCCGCCGTGACTGTTCAGGGCCAGATCGAACTGCCAGCCTGCAACAAGGCTGTCCAGGGTTTTGGGGTCGACGCTGCGAAGGTTGACTTTTATTCCCGCCTCATCAAGCTGCTGAACTATCAGCTCTCCCTGCCGCTCTGTAATTGGCGTAGCTAGAAGCTCTATTGACTCCGGCTCGCTGACCCTTGTGTAATACTGGCTGCCGTCTTTTTTCTCATAGCCCAACTCCTCGAGAAGCTGGCCTGCCAATGCAGGATCGTGGCTGTACTGCTCCTGATTGGGATTATACCACTGGTTGTCTGAGGCATAAAGACCTGGGCTTGCGACAAGGCCATAACCTCTGAGGCCAGTATCCACCAGATCCTGACGGTTTATGGAATAATAGAGACCCTGGCGGAATTTTGCATCGGAGAAAGGCGCCTTTCTGTGATTGACCATGATCTTTGCCACCGAATCGTGGCTCGCTTCTATCACAGCAAAGCCCTCATCTCGGAGGCCATCTGCAGCTTCTCCAGGAACCAATGCTGCATCAACATCGCCACTCTCAAGAGATGCGGCTGACATTTCAGCGCTTTACAAATCTGATCTGCTTTACCTTTGGCTCTCCCTGGTAATAATTCTCGTTGGCCTCGTAAAGATAGGTGCCCTGAGCTTTGTTGTAGTCGACGAGCTTGAAGGGGCCAGTTCCAGTTAAAGCCAAATCTCCATTGAAATTCGCAGGGTCGCTCACGTCCTCGTAAACATGCTCAGGCAGAATGGGCATGGTTCCAGCTATCTGATCCAGGAAGGGCGCATAATCCCCTGTGAGAGTGATCTTGACGGTGAGGTCGTCACTGGCCTCTGCACTTTCCACGATACTTGAATCCACCCATTGGTATGGATGGTCTTTGATATACTCGTAAGTGAAGGCCACATCACTGGCAGTGAACGGCTCGCCATCGTTCCAGGTCACGCCTTCCCGAAGATGGAAGACATAGGCCTTCTCATCGGCCAAATACTCCCAACTCTCAGCAAGAG
>JBFYLF010000073.1:0-10249 GCA_041305505.1 Methanothrix sp.
ATCCGGATCCTTCGGATAAAACTGGCCCAGCTCCTTCTCCGCCTCAGCCCTTATCCACTCCCCCCAGCGCCGCACCTCATCCGCCAGCTTCTGCCCATAGCGGGGGATGTACTCCAGGACAACTTTGTTGAGCAGCACCGCCACCGGGTTCAGGTCGCTGGCGAAGGCGTCTGCGCCCACCCGCAGCGCTTCGAGCGGTATCGAGCCGCCTCCGGCGAAGGGATCGACCACCAGCGGCCTTGTACCAGGGCTGCCTCCCAGGGCCTCGTGGGCGGACTGGGTGAGGGCGCGGGCCGTCTCCAGGTACTCCTTCTTGGTGGAGTTATCCCAGTTGGAGAAGTCGGCGATGAAGTCCAGCAGGGCCCGGCGTAGAGCCGCGGGCTCGTGATAGTCCAGATCGGTCCTGCCGATGGGATTCCAGAACCGGGCCATGATGGCTGCGGCATCGGCGCGGAATTTGAGAGGGCAGTCATCCTGGGCCGGGTCGGGCCAGAGGGCGGCGCAGATGACCGCCCGGCAGGCCGCTAAAGGCCGCCGCGCCCACCAGATATGCAGAGTGGAGATATGCCCGTGCCGGATGGACTTCTCCCGGCGGGCATGCTCGCTGATCCGCTTTATGGGCAGGTCCACTTCGATTAGGCGCTTGGGGTAGTTCATGAAACCTCGATATGGAATCTGGAGCAATGCTCTGCCGTCTATGGCTTGTCGCCTATAGAAATACATTGCCGAAGAAGCCATAAAGCAAATCATATCAACATGTCTATAGACTTAACGAGATGTCGATAGAATGTTGATAAGAGGTTAGAGCTATCCTTTTACTATCGTGTAGTATGTCCATCTGGGAGGTGTTCCCTCTCTTTTCAGCTTCTTTTCATCAGTCATTCTTTTAAGGAGTCTGCCAGCCTCGGAACTATTCAAACCGCATAACTCCATGACGTGTTTCCTCTCGATTCGGCCATGAGCCTGCACATATTCCATTACCATTGCTTCTTGCCTTATGGATGAGATGCCGTGTGTTCGGATGTACCCTTCTGGATGGCCTAGCTTTCTATAAAGCTCCGCGCTCAGGTGGTATACTCTTCCTTTTGTCTCTCCCTTGGCTCCAAGCAATCCATTCTCGCTGAGCTTCTCCAGAATTCTCCTGGCTGCAATCGGCCCTTTCTGAATCAACTTTCCGGCGCTCTCTGAGTTTATCCTGCGATCAAAAAAGAGCGTATTGAGGATCATTAGCTCGTCCAGTTCCAAACGGTTGCCCTTTCTGTCCTGTTCATAGACGAAGGCTGCGAATTGCTGAGATGTCTGGCCACCAAGAAGCACAATCCTGACCCCCTCTGCATCACTCCTGCCATAGTCTGGCGGGGGCCGACCATATCGCAATTGTCCCATAAAGATCTTATCTACACCCTTGCCGGTCTGCTCCACTAGACCGATCCTCTTGAAGGCATCCGCCAGCAATAGATTGCGTGGCTTCGGCTCATGGACAAGGATGTTATCGATGGTTATCCCCAGCGGAAAGCCACCAGGACTGGCAACTAAGATATGATCATTATGCCACTGCACATAGACCGCACCTAATCGAGTGTAATCTCTGTGGAGTACGGCATTGTTGACCGCCTCTCTAAATCCTTCCAAGGAATAATCAGGTATTGGAACTCGAAAGAACCCTACTGCAACCTCATCTTCTTCATTCCGGGCCCTGAATCTGGCTTCAATTTCCTCTAGCACCTTCAACAAAGGTCCTCTAAATCCGTCGTTTACCCTTACGTTTCCCTGATCATCAAAGGCCTGGAAGTAGACCTCATGAGTGGGCAAAATATCTCGAATCTTCTCTTCTTTCCCGAGGATCAAAAGGCCTGCGACATTGGGAATGAGCCGATCGTTCACGGTCTCCACAAGCCGCAAGGCTTTTGCTGCCTCTTCGTTTGACAGCTCCAATAGGCTGTGATCTCCACGAAGCCTGGCTATGGTTTGTCTGAGCCTCTCAAACTCCAGTGAGTCCAAATCTTCAAAAGATGAATTCTCCATGGTCTGAGCGGAGAAATCCAGGAGCCCGAGATCGACACGACGAGATCTTTGATCTCTGGGATAGAACGGAACACTCTGAGGCTTACCATCAGCCTTGATGGTTCGATGGAGGGACTTGCCCTCTGAGGTTGCACAAGGTTCGGGATAAGAATCGACCTCTATGGCGAGAACGATTCCATTCTCTGTCGGAATAAGTGATATTCGTGTATTGATGTTGGGTACCGTATTATTAAATATCGCAGACTGAAGCTTCAGAGGATCAGTTGTCTTGCCATGCCTGGGCTTTGCTCCGGTGATGGTGCCATCATCCTCCACACCCACAAGAAGCACTCCGCCCGATGTATTCGCAAAAGCCACTATCTCTTCGTAGATCTCCCGGTCGCTGATCTTGCGACGGTCCGATTTGAATTCCCTTTCCAGTGATTCTCCTGAGTCGATGATCTTCTTTAACAGATCCTCATTGATCATGGCGATGCTCCCAGTATCCCTTCCGCTTCCAGGTGGTAGTGCTCGATCTTCACCAGCGGCTCCCATCCCAGCCTGGCGGGATCCCGCAAGGGATGTATCTCCGGCTCCGATGCACAGTTGTAGACCACATAGAGCCAGTAGTCTTCTTTAAGCCTCTCTGCCGTCCGGTACTCATTGCTGCTAAGGGCGATCTCGCCCACCCCCGCCCGGCCTTTCACCTCGATGAACCTCACATCCACAGCAGTCTGCGGGTCCTCGGGATGGGGCTTCCTCGAGATGAGGTCAAATCCCCGGCTCTCCTGCTCCACGCTCTCTACCTTCCATCCCCGCGCCTCTTCATGGGCGATTACAGCTCGAACCGCAATCCTCTCGATCTCCTCATCCTGAACCATCGGTGCCATGCTCGGCGATTTTCGCTCCGGGTGGGGCAGCACCCAGGCGCTCCCTTGATGTTGAATCTCGGAGATGGTCAGATTGCGTTCCTGCTCTAGCTCCCTTCTCCTCCTCTCTTGCCTCTCTATGAGGTCGTTCAAGCGGTCATCCGCAGATTTTATGCTGGCCGCTACCGGCTGGACTGTCTCGCCCGCCTGCTGCCGCTCGACTAGCTCGGAGAGAATCATCTGCTGCCTGACGATCAGCTCTCCCAGGGATATCTCCATGTGCCGTTCAATGGACTCGATCTCCTTCTCCCGTTGCGAGCCCACATCCTGCAGGAATGGCAGTAATGCCATCTCAAATAGGAACCTCTCCAGCTCTTGGCGTCGGGGCAAATGACCTCCATCCGGGATCTCTGCCCTCTCCCGTGACGCGATAAGATCCAGGAAAATAGTTGGCTGGCGGATGGTTATGGCGCCGGACATCTCCGTCTGCACCACGAATATGCGGCGGTGAATGCAGTTGTCCCGCCCATCCTTGACAGCAGCCGAAAAAACATCCAGCCGCGAGGGCTCCTTGCTGTGCAGATTATAAAAAACTGCCCCCTTTCTCAGATCCTCCTCCACCGCCCCAAGAGTGTAAATCCTGACCGCTTCAAAGAGGGGATGCCCCGGAGTCACCCACTCTGCTGTGGGATCACTGGCTAGCAAAGCCTTGTCAAAGACCACTCGGCCGTACTCCCTGCCAAGCTTACCATATCTGCCCTCCTGCTCGCTTCCTAAGGAGCGCAGAGGATGAGGAATCCTTATGGGCCCGTACCGGTGCAGACTACGCTTCAACTCCTTCAATGATATGCCCGAAAGGGGCGCGGCTCGAACAAAGAAATCCTCGATCACTTCAGGAACCAGGCGCCTCTCCTTCGCCTCCTCCGACCTGCCAACGATGGCTGAGAGGTTCAGCTCCTTCTTTGCCAGGCCCTCCAGTGTGGAGTTGGTTATCCTTCGGAAACGCTCCACATCGATATCTTCAACTATACGGTTCTTTATGGCCTCTTCCGTCTGGCTCCTCGCATACATATCTCGCAGCATTCTCTCCAGCAGGTTGGATGGGAGCACGTCTCCCAGGACATTGAATACCTTGCCGGTGTTGTTGGGGTCCAGATCTCTCTCGATCTTCTCGATCCTCTCGAAGAGCTTCTGCAGCACCCGGCCCTCACGGGTGTTGGTGGAGACAAAGTTGAATATCAGACAATCCTTTTCCTGGCCGTATCTATGGATGCGTCCCATCCTCTGCTCCAGACGCATTGGATTCCAGGGAATATCATAATTGATCATGAACCAGCAGAACTGCAGGTTGATGCCCTCTCCCGCCGCCTCAGTCGCCGCCAGGACCTGGGCCTCCTCTCGAAATTCTCTCTCGGAATGAATCCTGGTTCCGGCAGTATCCCGGTCTCCGATCTTCATGCCGCCATGAATCTGAGTGACCGCAAGGCCCCATTCCCGCAGCCTTCCCAGAGGCCTTCCATCCTTTCCGTCGCCAGCCAGATAATCCAGAGTGTCTTTGTGCTCCGTGAACAAGAGCAGCTTCATCTTAGGGTCCCTGAAGATGCCCTTGTCAGTCAGGACCTCTTTCAGCTTTTTCAGCTTCGATTCCACTTCCCGCTGCTCCAGGAGACTGGCTTGGTCCACGAGCTTATTCAATTGACGAATCTCATCTCTCAGGGCTTCTGGATCAATGGAGGCGACCGTGCCCTCGAGCTCGTCGAGTATCTTTTGTTGCTCGTCTTCAGGTAGCTCATCGAAGTCCTCCGGGTACCTTTTTTGCATCTGCTGCTGCCGGTAGGATTCCGGATCTTCCAAGATCTTCTCTCTTTTGTCTCTCATCCGCTCCAGACTGCGGCGGAGAGCGTAGATGCTGGATGCAAAGCGTCTCTGCAGCATGGCCATGGTGAATCCCAACGCCCGCCCTCTGGCCGAGTCATCCTGAGCAGCCTTGATGGATTGCTCTTCCACGTACTCGGTCAGGGAGTTGTACAGATCCCATTCATCGCTGTCTATCTCAAACTCTATGGTCTGGACCAGCCGCCTAGTGAATAAGCTCTTGGCTTTTCCGGTGTCGGGATCTGGGAACGTGACCAGGGCCTCCTTAACCCGGCGCAGGTAGAAGGGCGCTATCCTTCTTCTCATGGCCTCCTCAAGACTCTTAACATCCGCATAGACATCCTTGTCCAAAAGCCGCAAGAAGAGGCTGAAGTTCTTTGGATCTCCCTTGTGGGGCGTGGCGGTCATCATAAGGAAGTGATCCGTTCTATCCGATAGCGCCTCGCCCAGCTGATAGGCCAACGTCTTGTTATCCAGGCTATAGGCGCTCATTTTGTGGGCCTCATCAATGATGATCAGATCCCAGTAGCTTCTAAGGAGGCTCTCCTTGGCGTCCTCGATGTGAGCTACCCAGGGCAGAGATGTTACGATCTGATTTCTCTCAGTAAAGGGATTCAGCCCATAATTGGCCCGCAGCACATCGCCTCTCAGGACCTCGAAGTCCTCTCTGAACTTATCCTTCATCTCCCTCTGCCACTGGAAGGTCAGGTTTGCCGGAGAGACGATCAGAATTCGTCTGATGAGGCCGCGGATCTTCAGCTCCTTTATCAGCAGGCCGGCCATAATCGTCTTTCCCGCTCCCGGATCATCGGCCAGCAGGAAGCGAATACGAGGCAGCTTCAGGAAGTAATCATAGACCGCTTCCAGCTGATGGGGCAATGGATCTACCCTGGCTATGGATAAGGAGAAGTAGGGATCATATTCGTAGGCGATGGCCAGGCGCATGGCTTCGATTCCCAGCCTGAACTTTTCGGCATCGCCGTCATAGGTTTCTACTGAGAGTATCTCCAGCTCAGCCAGTTGCTGCTGGGATAAGACTGGCCCGTAGACCTGGCGCGTCTTCTGCCCTTCTCCAAATAGTCTTATGCAGTTTCCCATCATATCCGCTTTGATGACCATCACGGATTCGGGAAACATAGGGCCTCTCACCATCACGCCTGACTTGAGTTCTGCTATGTAATCCTCTAAATCATTCGTACTTCTCCCCTCCCCATGTTGATGGACTAGCTCAGTCTCAATAAATCCTGCCCAATGCAATTGGTACCCGGATATTTCAGCGGTGAAATATGCCTTTTGGTCTATAAAGGAAGAGCGAATGTAGGAAAATCCGGATATTCAGAGATGAGCAGCGATCAGATTATGCACTCCATAAAAGGTACTGGCGAAGTTGGTGGCCAGGTCGTCGGCGATTGATGCGGCCCAGCCCACGGCCAGGGGAACCTCGGCGCTCACCAATGCCTGACAGACCCCAGCCAGGGCCTCACGAGGAGCCTGGCTCGTCTGGCATCCGCTGGCAAAGACGCACTGCACGCCGCTGCCAGCGAGAAAGCTGCGCAGCTCCTCGGCGGGGACCAGGGTCCTCGTCCCATCATCCTTCTCGAAGGCGAAGTGGCCTTTTCCATCCCAGACCACGCCGTGGCCAGTGAGGTGGAGGATATGGGGCCTGTACTCGCTCACCCTCTCCTTCAGCTCCTCGAATGTCCCCAGGTCGCAGGAGTCGAAGGCCACCTCCTGACCGGAGACAGCCCGGAAGAGCGCTTCTTCCTCCCGCTCGTAGTCCAAAGCAGACTGATCGGTGGGGGCGCAGGCCATGAAGAGCAGGCGCAGGGGCCGAGGTCTGAGTTCTTCGGGTGCTGGGGCCAGCTGCCCCTCCGAGCGGGGCAGGCGGCGGATGGAAAAGCGGAGATCGATGCCCAGAAAGTCGACCTCCGGCGGAAGCAGCAGCTCCCAGGGGAGGTTGAGGATCTCCGGGGCATCGGAGGCGATTATCAGGAAGCGGGTGCTGCCCGTGGGCACCACCGCCCGGATCTTCTCCCAGGAGGAGGCCAGGAAGAAGCTGAAGAGCTGCTCGAAGAGAGAGCTGTCGCGGTGGGAGATCTGCCGCACCGTCTCCGAGTCCTCTGGAGAGAGGATCTGGTTGGTGAGGATTAGATGGCCGTCGAGAGTGATGTGGAAGTGGTATGTGCTATTGGGCGGCGCTCCTGACTCCCTTATGGACAATGTGATTGTCGGCGGCTGGGCCATTCATCTATCTCCTAGGTCTGATCCAAAAAATTCCAGGCAAGCTAAATATAGTTCACGATTCTGCCACATCATGCTCCAATAGAGAGAGGATCAGAGGCAATTGAAAGCCCGGCCCCTGGCGGATCTGAACCACGGCGTCCGTCAGATAGAGTGTCCCATCGCCCAGCCGATTATCCAGGGCAGCTTGCTTGATCTGATTTGAGTTATCGTACTGGCGGACGGCTTGGAAAAAACGCTCTTCGAATCCTGGGCGATCGTATCTTGCTTCATGATGGCGAAGCCGTGTCTGCATCTTGGAGGATCTTCTCAATCTGGGCCTGCAGAATGGGAATTTCTGCGGTAAGGACATTCCAGACGATCTTCCAGTTCACCTGGAAGTAGCGATGGATGAGCTTGTCCCTCATTGCGGCCATCATCCTCCATTCGATCTCTGGATACAGTTTCTTTGATTCCATAGAGACGTTCTTTGAGGCTTCGCCGATGATCTCCAGGCTTCTGATGACGCCGCGCTGCAATAGCTCATCCTCCAGGAGGTCTTCGAACAACAGGTTCTCGACATGGCTGGTCAAGAATGCGATCTCGTCAAGGATATGATCCAGGTAGATGGAGTCCTCCTTAGTCAGCCCAAACCACCTCTTTCTCGACATAAGGCCGGATTCTGTGGCTGATTCCTTCCGGAGTGAGCAGGTCAACCCTGCGGCCGAAGATGTCCTCAAGGAAGAAGGCGAGGTTCATGAAGTTTCTAAACGTCGGGTCCTCGAACTCAACGAGTATGTCGATGTCGCTTTCTCTGGTCTCTTCTCCTCTGACAAAGGAGCCGAAGAGGCCGATTCGCCGTACAGCGAATCTTCTCTTGATCTCTTGCCCGTGGTTTCTAAGGATCTCGATTGCGTTCAACACCGCACCCCCCGGGGTCTTTCATGCAGCGGAATGATTGAGGCGGCACAAATCCGAGGTTTAGTTACTTGGGATCTGATGGACTTTTAAACATTTTGACATCTTTATCTCTATGGCAAATCCAATTTTTCTATCTCTGAAATAAGCGGAGAATTCGTCCTCCTCCATAACAGAGCAGCCTTTAAGCAGAGCAGCCTTTGAGCTGGTCGCACAAGTCGGACGGCTTGTACTTGATTATGGAACCTATCAGCAATGCCCCAACTATCTTTTTCTGGCAAGATAGATATAGTTCACGATTCTGCTCATTATGCGATCAGATGCAATTGAGAGCCAGGACATCGCCCAGGAAGAGAGAAATACAAGTAAATACACGTACACATACTATGTCCACCAAGACAATCACCATAACCGTAGAGGCATATGAGAGGCTCCGCAGCCGGAAGGGCGAGAAACAGAGCTTCTCCGATGTCATCATCCAGCATTTTCCTGCCAAAAGAAAGTTCTCCGAGATCCTGGCCGAGATCGGCAGAGACGACGAGCTGGCGGACGGGATAGAAGCCGCATCCCAGGAGATGCGCCAGTCGAAGATGCGCAATTTTGAGGTGCAATGATAATAATCGACACATCCGTCCTGATTGACGCCCTTCGAAGAAATCAGGCTGCCTTGAGGAAGATCTCAGAGCTGGAAGAGAGCGGCGATACTTTATGCACCACTCAGATAAACGTCCTGGAGCTTTACAAAGGAGCCTACAGCCCCACCAGTTCAAAGAACGGATTGGAGAAGGTCAAAAAGATGCTTGAGGCTCTGGTCGTTCTGAAGATAGATGATGACGTCTACGACCTTTTTGGAGAGCTGTCTTCAGAGCTCAGACGCAGAGGAAAATCCATAGGAGACTTCGACGAGCTGATCGCGGCCATAGCTTTGAATTATGAGGCTGCTATAGTCTCAACAGACAGCCACTTTCGGAGCGTGCCGGGCTTGAAGGTCATGCATCCCTGAAATCTCGATGGACAGGCCTTCGACCTCCTCCGGGCGGCTCAAAACAAAAGAGAAAATATTAACATACGATGCAGTCCATCTCTCCACTGGAACATGGACAATTTCGATGTGGCAGTGATAGGCGCCGGTCCGGCGGGCTCGATGGCAGCCAGATATGCAGCCAAGGCAGGGGCCAGCACCATTCTTCTTGAGGAGCACCCCTGTGCGGGCTGGCCTGTCCAGTGCGCCGGGCTCCTGGGGGCCCGTGCCCTGGCAGAGTCAGAGCTGCCAGCAGGCTCCTTCATCCTGGGCGGCATGAGAGGAGCAACCATATTCTCGCCAGGCGGCCTTCGCCTCGATTTCAAGTCCAGGGACCGCAAGGCATGGGTGGTGGACAGAAGGCTATTCGACCGGGCGCTGGTCTGCCGGGCTGTGGAGGAGGGCGCAATATTCCATCCATGCTCCAGAGTGAAGGCGGTTAGGTCAGACGGCAAAAGGAGAGTCCTTGCTCTGTCAGGAGGAGAGGAGATCTCAGCAGGAGTCGTGATCTCTGCCGAAGGCGCCTCTGCCCTGCTCTCACGCCGTGCAGGCATTGCTCCGCCCCGTATCACCCTCTCAGGCGCCCAGGTGGAGTCGGCCTTTGCAGTGGAAGACCCGGAGAAGGTTGAGGTCCACCTTGGATGTGCTCCCGGCCTCTTCACCTGGGTGATCCCTCTGGGCGATTCACGGGCCCGCATCGGTCTATGCTCCAGCGATCGAGCCTGCGACCGGCTGAGATTGTTCTTGAAGAAGGAGACGATCAAAGAGAGGCTGCGAGGCACCCCAGTGGCCCTGAATGTAGGGGGCCTGCCAATGGGCCCGCCCGCAGCGACCGCCGTCGATGGCCTCTTGGCCGTAGGTGACGCAGCCGGCCAGGTCAAGCCAACTTCTGGCGGTGGCATCTATCCGGGGCTTGTGGCTGCTAAGATCGCAGGCGGCGTGGCAGCGGCTGCGGCGATGGAGCAAGACTGCTCAGCAGAGAGGCTATCCGAGTACGACCGGCTCTGGAGAGTGGCTATTGGCGGTGAGCTTGAGATAGGCATGAGGCTCTACCGCATGATGAATAAGATGAACTCTGTCGAGACGGACGAGCTGATAAGATATATCGCAAGCAGGCCCCGTCTGATCAGGACCATTGAAGAGCAGGGTGACATCGATCGGCCCAGCAAGCTTATGGCCCGCATGCTCCCTCACCTGGACTGGGATGCCATAAGGCTGGCAAGGTTGCTCGGGTATGCTCTGGGATGATCTCATCTCTTCTCAGCAGGCGATCAAATCCAAGATGTCGCCGCAAAAAATGCTTTGCATACTATTCAATTCCATTTAAAAGCTCATATCCGCG
>JBFYLF010000074.1:0-7545 GCA_041305505.1 Methanothrix sp.
AGCAGGTTCTCAACCATTCCGGACTGGCCGCCGTTGACTATGTCCTGGAGGAGCGATCCGCTGGCCTTTGATAGGGCTATGTACTTGTCCATAAGCCTCAGGTCCAGAAGCATACTCTGGGCCAGGACAGCATCCCTTCGGGAGTAGCTTATGAAGCGTCGGAGCCCTTCGCCACTTTCGGCCCAGAGGGACTCTATCTCTTTTGGGTCCACATCGCGCTTCTCCATCTTGAGAAGCTCTGCAGCGGCATTTCGCAGTGTGTACTGCTTGAGGCTGTATGTTGATCGGATGATTGGCAGGAGGTCCACAACAACCCGACCTGTTATGGATACATCAGTCCGGCTGACTATCTTTCTGATATACCAGGAGCTGCCGTCGCGGCCAACGCGGGCATCAAGTCGGTTTTGTTTCGCCCTTTCGGCGAGATAGGGAAAATCGAATTCATTTGAGTTGTAGCCTGCCAGGATATCGGGATTGTACTCCCTGATGATTGAGAAGAACCTGGATAGGAGATCGTACTCGTCCCTGCAGGACTGAGTATCAGGGCGGGGACAGTCGATCTCCTTTCCAACCAGCACCAGATCGGACTGGCCCATGTAGGGAGGAGAGAAGGCCATGCTGATCAATATCACAGGCGAGACCTCTGCTTTGGGCATCTCGCCGTGATCCGGCAGGCACTCGATGTCAAAGCTCATGAATCGCAAGGGGGCATTGGCCTTATTCTCAATAGGACGGAGGAGACTGACATCGACTGTAGGAAGGGCGGAGATGGATGAAGATGCCGGCCCCCCACACAGAGCGCGGCTATCTGCAGCCCACTCGGGCATAGGAGCCTCGACCCAGCTCATGCCGCCAAGGGATCGGTCGATTAAAAAACCTCTTTTGCCCTCTCCCTGAGGCTTCTCACCTCTTTTGGGTCATGGGTTGTGACCTTTAGCATCTTCCGGGGGAGGGTCTGAAAGCCTATGGGCTCGAAGCGCTCGACCACTTCTACCTCCAGTCCCATGGCCCTCAGATCATCGGCGGCGCTCTCAAGAAGCCCCTCCTCCACCCCTGCGTAAAAATAAGGGCGAAAGCCCAATACCCTGCAGGTTACGCTCTCTCCCGCCGGGGTTGTGCCGAAGAGCTGAACCAGAGGATTTCTCTCTGAGTCGTATGTGTAATTGGCATCCAGGATCTGGAAGATCATCGCATAAAATTGAGATTTTGGTTTAAATAACTTGGCGCTTGCGGAAAGCCTTCTTATTCTAGGACTCTTCTCTGGACAATACTCTCATAACAATCCCGGTTTTGATTGGAGAGCAGCTCTTCATCGAGAAACTATTTAACGGCAGAGAGCAACTGATTTGAGTTTGAAAGGTGAAGATCATGATTCATCCCGACCGCTTATTCTCCTTCAAGGAGCTGGAAAAGGAAGACGATTTGATCGAGGCCATGATAAACCACAAGTGGCCTATATGTTATGGTTTTTACTATGCAGGCCTACTGTACCTGGGCGACGGCGAGAGCGAGGACGATCCCGAATACGCTGTCATGACTGTGGAGAAGACCGAAGGCCATCACGGAGTTCACGGCCATGAGGTAGGAAGGATCAAACCTCAGGGAATGTCCGCAGAGCAGGTCCGACAGTTCATTGGAGATATGATGTCAGGCCGCTATCAGAGCAACGATCCCGCTTACATCCAGGCCGAG
This sequence comes from Methanothrix sp., assembly GCA_041305505.1. Taxonomy (GTDB): domain Archaea; phylum Halobacteriota; class Methanosarcinia; order Methanotrichales; family Methanotrichaceae; genus Methanothrix. The sequence goes on from JBFYLF010000074.1 coordinate 1,693, forward strand.
CCCATATGGCACCACAGCTGCACTTTCTGCCGGCTGCAAGAGGAATAGGAAAGGGTTTTCATCCTCTTTTTCTTCTTTCTTTAGGATCAGGCTGCTTTTCTCAATAATGCTTCTCAGATTTTATATATTGGCCCGGACCCAATCCAGCGAAGGCAGCGACGTGAGGGCGAGCCCGGCCAAAAAAATTTTCCACCTGGAAGGCTTTTTGGCCAATAGCTGCTAAAATGGGAGGCCAGGATGCTTATAAGAAACAGAGAATACGACGCCGGCTTTGTCAAAGAGAATTTGATGGCCCCGAACTGTTTGATGATCATCGATGAATTATCCCGCTCACTTCCTCTGAAAAAGGGCATGAAAGTCCTGGATCTAGGTTGCGGAAAGGGATTGACCTTTAGTATTCCTGGCAAGAGAATTCAATGTTACCGTTTTTGCGGTCGACCTGTGGATCAGCGCCACCGAGAACTTTCAGAGATTCAAGGCGCTGGGACTGGAGGAGCAGATAATACCAATCCATGTAGAGGCACAAGATCTGCCCTTTGCACAGGGTTACTTTGACATGGCTGTAAGCATTGACTCCTACCACTACTTCGGCGTGGAAGAGGATTATCTGACAAAGCATCTGGCCCCGCTGGTAAAACCGGGCGGCGAGATCGCAGTGGCCGTTCCTGGACTGAAAAGGGAGTTCACCGCTGGAGTCCCGCCAGAGCTGAAGCCCTACTGGTTTGATAACATGGGCTTTCACTCCTGTGAGTGGTGGAATGATCTGTGGAAGCGCTCTCCTCTGGTTATGGTTAAGGAATGCTGCGAGATGAAATGCCATCAAAATGCATGGTCTGACTGGCTCACCTGCGACAATGATTATGCATGAGGGGATATCAGGATGATGGAGGCAGATGCAGGCAATTACTTCAACATGGTGGCAATCAGGGCGATGCGGCTTTGATTGGCTAAAAGCCTCTAGGCTTATGGCCAGATGCAAACGATCGCATTCCAGAATCCAGGACTACTGCAGTCGACAGAAACGAGGGCGACCCGGACGGCCTTGGCGAAAGGAAAACCGTTTAAGCATAAAATGCACTCTGGCCTCCTGTCACTCTAAAGAAGGAAACCGCAATATTCTGGGGTCAAAATGGCTGAGAGATACAATGAGATAATAAATCGAGCGAAAGCTGAGAAAAGGACCTATCTGATGGAGCATGAGAGCAAGGCGGCTTTGGAAAGCCTGGGGATTGCCACCAGCGGGGCAAAGGCGGCAAGATCCGAGGATGAGGCTGCAGAGATATTCCAGTCACTGGGCTCCCCTGTGGCCATGAAGCTGCTATCTTCAGAGGTTGTCCACAAGTCAGATGCCGGCGGAGTCAAGCTGAATTTAAAGGATGCCGGCGAGGTGAGAGCGGCCTATAGAGAGATGGTCAGGACGTTCTCTGGCAAGAAGATCGAGGGCGTCTCAGTCCAGAGGATGGCCCGGCCTGGAGTCGAGGCAATAGTGGGTGTGGCCAATGATGCCACATTCGGGCCTGTGCTGATGTTCGGCCTTGGCGGAGTCTTCGTGGAAGTCTTAGAGGATGTCTCCTTTCGCTCCCTGCCCCTATCTGCATCAGATGCCAGGGAGATGATCGAGGAGATCAAGGGCTATGCCCTGCTCAAGGGCTATCGCGGCTACTCTGCCGACATTCCCGCTCTGGAGAGTCTGCTCCTCTCCATATCCGATCTCGTGATGGATAATCCCGAGATCTCTGAGATGGACCTGAATCCCGTATTCCTCTATCCTGACGGGTACTGCGTGGTTGACGCCCGCATAATCCTGGGAACGCCAAGGCCAGAGCCTCCGGCTCCGGCCAAACAGGATCTTCACGACCTCTTCTATCCAAAGAGCATTGCCGTCATCGGGGCTTCAGGCACGCCTGGAAAGCTGGGCTGGAATGTATTCACAAATCTCGTCAGCCACAAGTTCGGAGGCAAGCTCTATCCAATCAACCCCCGGGCTGATGAGATCTGCGGCTGCAAGGCCTATGCATGCATCAGCGCCGTTCCAGAGCCCGTGGACGTGGCAATCATACTAGTCTCGGCTGGAGTGACTCCGGACGTTGTGGAGGAGTGCTGCAAGTGTGGTGTGCGCTATATCGTTGTCGAGTCGGCTGGTTTTGCTGAGCTTGGCGAGGAGGGCAAGAAGATTGAGATGTCCATGAAGGAGATCGCTGACAGGTACGGAGTGCGGCTGCTCGGACCTAACTGCTCAGGCATCATCAACACCCATTGCAGCATGGTCCAGTCCATTGGCATAGTCGATGCCCTATCGATGGGCAACATAGGCCTGGTCTCCCAGGCAGGTGTCTGCGCCGCTGGCATGCTCTGGGGCCTGCGGCATATCATGGACTTTGGGATCATAGCCACCATCGGAAACAAGCTGGACATAAATGAGACAGACATCCTGGAGGCGGTGAGCAGGGACCCCAACATCAATGTCATCTGCATGTACCTCGAGTCGGTGAAGGGCGGGCGCAGGTTCATAGACGTGGCCAGGCGCATCACCAGGGAGAAGCCCATAGTGGTCCTCAAGTCGGGCCGGACCGATGCGGGCAAGAAGGCTGTTGCCTCGCATACAGCCTCTCTGGCCGGGGACGATCAGGTCTTCAGCGCTGCCTTTCGCCAGTCGGGCATCATCCGGGCCAGGGACTATGAGCACATGTTCAACCTGGCAAGGGCCATATCCAAGCAGCCGCTGCCGGACCGGGAGGGTGTGTTCATCATCACCTATGCCGGATCGCTTGGCGTGATAGCAGCCGACGCCATCACAGACAATGGCATGAGGCTCTCCGAGCTGGAGCCGGACCTCAAGGAGCGGCTCCGGAAGCTATTGCCCGATTACGTCTGCGGCATGAATCCCGTCGATTACACCTTCAGCCAGGATGCACAGACGGTGAAGAAGACCATTGAGATCGGGGTGGATAGCCAGGATGTGGGCAGCTTCATCGTGGTCCTGCAGGCGGAGATCCTGGAGAGCTATGTGGACTCCCTCAAGTCCATCGACTACAAGGGCAAGCCCATCATAGCCTGCGTGGCGGGAAAGGAGTTCGCCCTGGCAGATGCTATCAAGATGGAGAAGGCAGGAATTCCCGTATTTTCCACCCCTGAGCAGGTGGCAGATGCCCTGGCCATCATGTACCGGCATCAGAAGAGGGTCCGGGATCAGGGAGCAAAGGACTCCAGGTAGAGGCGAGAAAAAAAGCCTTGATGTCTGGTTTGGCAAAAGATCTGGGTGGATGGCGGGCTTTCGAGCGATCTTGCTCCTGGGGCCCGCATTCCCCCTGCCGGATTCCACTTTGTGAGGCTTCTTTGAAAAGGGAAATTATGACCTGTCGTCAGATGGTAAATGGCTTCTGGCGCTCGAATGTGTAGTTTCGCACACCTGTGGGATAATAATTAGGTGTTTGTTCTCTGGGCATGCGCCTGACTATGCTTGAATAAAACCTTTTATAGTCGCCTGAAAATTTTCCCTCCTTCCAGACAGCCAATAGGTTCGATGTGAACAGTCCATTTCTTTCCCCATCATAAGAATACTGATTGTCCTGGCACCCAGATATCAATAATGCGGAAGCCTTAATGTCTTCCTCCTTTACGGCCGGTTTTTTCAATATTTTATCATAGAACGTCTTGTTTTCTTTATAGACAGGTCCTATGAACTCTCTCGGCATGTTCTTTTTGCGAAGCGGGGTTCCAGATGGAGCAGTTAGGGGAGATCTGCCGAAGTCATCCATTCCCCTGGTGACTGTGCCGCTGTGGCAACTGTCAGAAAAGACCAGAATGCGAACGCCCTCCAAAAATCCTGCAAATAGAGCGTTTAGCTCATCGTCTACCAGCTGAGCATCATAGAGGCACCATGTTTCATCGCGTTCATCGAGCTCCTCTCTGTTCAGATCCGGAAGCTGGCCGCCATGACCGGAATAGGTTAACATGAAGATATCGCCGGACTTCAGCTCCTTGGCCGCCTTTGATACCTTCTCTATGACCTTGGCCCTGGTTGCATCTTTTGTCAGCAATGTTTCTACCTGGAACTTCTTGGATGCGGCGATCTTTGCCATGTCTCTTGCGTCTGCCTCACAAGCGGCAAGTTCTCCTGACCATCCTGCATAATGTTTCGGGTCCACCGAGTTAAGTCCAATCGTCAGAGCTATTCCATTCTTAGGCATTTTCAAACCTCTGTCAGTTTTTCGCTAATGATTGATAGTAATAGTATAAATATTTTGCTAAATAAGAAATATATTAACAATAATTTGGTATCTCTCTTATGGAAAGGGAGAATGCTGCTCTGATGATTGTCCCAAACTGACTGGAGATCCGCGAATACCCAACCACCCACTGCATTCTTGCTGCCACGCGAATGCTCCTGCTGTGATGCGAGGTCCTCTCCCTGAGAATCTATCTCTTTTCAGGTCCTATACTCAATAACACACAAATACGAGTGGTAGAGCTTATTCTGGACTGGGAATGGCAAATACCCCGATCGTTGGTCCACTTTAATGTAATCTTTTTTATTAAAAATAATTTTTTTATCTGTTATGTTGTCCCTCTGATTGAAATACAGAAAGAGAACACCTGGACTGATTTTTTGCGATCCTCTCCTGCTACGGTTCAGCCAAAGTGATGGCGAGGCCATCGTCCGGGCCATAAAGAAGGCTGCAAAAATCCTGTGAAGCCGGGCGGCAGTCTCCCGAAGAATTGAGCTTTGTTTCAAATGCACTTTTGCACCCCGAAAGAAGTGAGGATAAATGGGATGCTGCCCCCTAATTTCTGCCTATGCCCATGAAAGTCTATTTATATGAAGAATAACTAGACTTGACGACAATTCTTCTCAAAAGGGAGGATGTTCAATCTACAGTCATAAATATGCACTAGTGGAATAGGAGGTAGTCAATATGAGGAAAGTTCTGGCCATCACTGCGGCCCTCATGATAGCAGCTATTATTATGCCTGCTCTGGGGTATTCAAATGAAGCTGCAGGAAATCAATCTTACTCTATAACGTCTGGAGAGAGAATCGCTTATACCTTAACCGCAGGTGATCCTGCCCACAGCATGACACCGGGAATGGTAGAGGACAAATATTCCTTCGAGGCCGCATCTGTCAGCAGCACCAGAGTACCTTACAGCTTCAATGCTGGCGCCGCACCCAAATACTCTTTTGCACTGATTGGCGTCGAGAATGCCGCTGCACAGGGAATGAAGACCTATAAGGCCCCCGCATTGCTCGGCAGCATGAACAAGAAGGAGACAACAGCGACTGCAACAGAGGCAGTGGCCGCAACTGAGGCTACAACTGTAACAGAGACCCCAGCCGGAACAGAAACCACAACAATGACTGAGGCCGCAAATGTAGCAGAGAACACAACCCCGGCTGAAGCCACAACCGCGACTGAGGCTGCAACAGAGGCTGCTGCACTTGTAAATGAGACTGAGAACACAACTGTTGTCGAACCTGCTGCTGAGTTGTTCGCAATCGAGGGTGCTGTCATGGACAACAATCAGACAGCTCTGGCCAATTGGACCATGAACCTGAGCATGAATGGTGCTGCCGTAAGCAGCGTTGTCACAGAAGTTGACGGAAAGTTCGCCTTTGCAGATCTGGCTGCCGGCGCTTACACAGTGAGTGAGATGCCTGTAGAAGGCTGGGCTGCTGTGTCTCCTGCCGAGGGAGCAATTGAAGTCACCCTAACCAATGCCAGTGTGACAGACCTGGTATTCATCAACCAGCCCATTTAATACATAGGGAGTGCGGAGGGTCACGAATTCCCCATCCTTTAGGTTGGGGATGAAGTGAACCCTCGCCCAGTTTTCATGTTTTCCTAATGGGATT
>JBFYLF010000075.1:0-9650 GCA_041305505.1 Methanothrix sp.
ATAACATATAGTTAATAATTATTAATGCATTCTTAAATATTTTTTTAAATATAACATCTACAAAAAAGGATACATCCCATCTACCGCTCTGAAAAGTCGATCTTGTAGGAGTAGAACTCGTTTTCAGCAAGAGCAGATGGATTGCAGATGCCAGCTGATGCTCCCAGGCCATACTCTCCTTCAAAGTCGTGCCTGCTCATGGGGGCATGGGGCTGTTCCTCTGCATAGCTTTTCACGTCTCCTGTCATGAGATAAGAGATGATCTTCTGGAACATATCCGGATAATGGGCATCCTCCCCACCTTCGAGTGAGGGATTGTCATTCACCTCGATGACATAGAGCTTTCCATTGCATTCTTTGATGTCCACGCCATACAGTCCCTTTCCTATGGCGTCTCCTGCCCGACGGCCGAGATCAATGACCTCCGGGGGAACCTGATCGGCAGGCACGCTCTCAACGTCGCAATAGACTATATGGCCGTTCACAGATGCCTGGATCTTGAATGTTTCTGTTGGAATTATGTACCGGCAGGCATAGAGTAGCTGGCCGTTTATGACGCCGACCCTCCAGTCGAACCTGGACTCGATGTATTCCTGGACCACAATCCAGTCTGAGAGCTTGAAGAATCTCTTGGCGACGCGAAGCAGCTCTTCTACCGTCGAGACCTTCTCCACGCGGGCCGAGAAGGACGTGGACGGCTCCTTCAGGACGAGGGGCGTGCCCAATTCCCTGAAGAGCCGAGCAGCCTGTGCCTCATCGAGATCCTTCTTCTTCAGGAACTCGGTCCTGGGCATTGAGACATCCTTCTTCATCAGGTGCATGTACATGTTTATCTTGTCTGCGCAGATCCGGATCGAGGCGGGATCGTCTATCACAGGTATGCCGTGCATCTCGGCCATCCTGGCGGCGACGTATGTCGTGTTCATGGGATCCGTGTTTGCCCTTATGAAGAGCGCATCGAGCTTGGGAATCTTCTTCATGTCCACAGGGAAGATGAATTCGACTGTATGCCCCATGCTCTCAGCCGCGTCCCGGCATTTTACAACCGCAGTGAGCTGCTCTGAACTGCTCAGAGTCTGTCTATTGACATAGATACCCAGCTTACTCAAAGCGTTTCACCCTCTTTTCCAGAAGCTCCTGCAACATTTCAGTCTCATCCTTTGATAATTGGGAGTATTTGACAGGCGATAGGGAGGAGAGCCGGCAGCCGGACTCATCCTTGACGAGGACTATCTCCACAAGCGGCAGCCTGAAGACTTTATAAATCCTCTCGGCCAGGGCTCTGGCCTTATCGCAGCAGTTTATGCTCTTGCCGAAGATTGATACGCATTTTGCCACAGTCGATGTCTCGCTTATCTTCTGGTAGCAGAAGGGATACCTTCCACGGTTTGTGACATGCTTTATGACCATCTTCGCCGCTTCAAGGTCTGATACAAGGAAATGGTCTGAGGGAGTCGAGAAGTAGTTCAGTCCGTAGACTATGGCAGGCAGCGAGACATAGACATTGGAGATTATCCACTCGCAGACAGGAACCCCGGCCAGCCTGGCCTTCTCAAGGCAGATCGGGACTATGTATGCATCCAGCACATCGCTGCTGCTTGGCGTTGTCTTTATTCCGTCGTTCTCGTTCTTGACAATGGCATAGTACGGCTCGGTCTTGTAAAAATAACTCTCATTAACAATATATTGAGAGTCATCTTCTTTCAAGACGTACATAATGTCTTTCTTAGGGATGTGATCCTTTCGTTTGTTCATTAAGACATCACCGCATAACCTGCGTGTGAGAAAATCGACCTGTTTTGCTGAGGAAAACCCCGCAGATTCCGTCAATGCGAGGTGCGATAGATGCTACTTTATCGCAGAATCTTCTACGGTATTTTTTAAGACTACGGTGCCTTTCAGGATCGGATGCAATTTCATTCTCAGAAATTTGAATCTCCTCAAGGGCTACATCCCTGCTGGTAGTATTTATTATTGTCGACCTGACGGACATGCTCTCCTGATATTTCGTCATCTGCCGCCTTCGGCTTCCGAAATGGTTCATTTGAGATCCACGCGCCCTGGCGGGATTTTACGCGAATGCAGGCAGGGGTCTCTGCCATCTGCCAGGGCCGGATGCGATCCGTCCGCCGGGCCAAAGATATCATCTTTCCAGCAACCGCATCATCTCCACGGGGCTGGTGGCAGGTGGATGGCAGCTCTGACCCGTGCAGACGTAGGCAGCGCTCTTGCCATCAATTCTATTAAGATTCCTTGTGAACGGCGCAATCCCATTAATCTCCTCGCCCCAGGCCAGCAGCACGGATTTGTTGGGAAGGAATCTGGACCTCAGGGCTTTTAGCAGATCAGTTGTCGATTCATCTTCAGGGCTTCCAACGATGGCAATCTGGCTGCTGGGCCCAAGAGCATAATCCAGGGATGATAGCAGCATAGTAAAGCCCAGCGGATGGCTGGCATCAGCGACACCTGAGGCCAAGGCAATCTCCTCTGCCTTCTCTTCCCATCTTGTCTCGCCTGTGAGATGATTGAGCCTCAGTAGGTTATGCATCGCAACGGAGTTTCCTGAAGGGATGGCTCCGTCATAAAACGATTTGTCCCGTAGGGGCAGCTCGATAGAATCATCAGCGGTGAAGAATAGGCCGCCGTGCTCCCCATCCCAGAAATGCTCCATCATCGTCCTGTTGAGTTGATCTGCAGCCAGGAGGTACTTTGCATCGAAGAGAGTCTCGTAGAGATCCAAGAGGCCCCATACGAGGAATGCATAGTCATCGAGATAAGCCGGGATGTCAGCTCCACTCCGGTAGCGGTGTAGCAGCCTGCCGTCTGCCGTTCGCATTTCCTTCAAGATGAAGTCGGCTGCCTTTCTAGCCCTTTCTACGTATTTTGGCTCGCCGAGCGCCTGGGATGCCTTTGCCAGGGCTGCGATCATGAGGCCGTTCCAGTCGACCAGGATTTTGTCGTCCTTTTGGGGGTGTGCCCTCTTATCCCGCTCAGCAAGGAGCCGGGCTCTTATGCTATCCCACCGGCTGCAAAGCTCTTCCTCGCTGATTCGCAGGACCGATGCCGCATCCTTCAGAGACGATCTCTCTCTTAGGATGTTCATGCCTCTCTCGAAGTTTCCGCTCTCATAAATATCGAAGAGCCGGATCAGGAGCCGGAAATCCTCTTCTTTCAGGGATGCCTTCAGCTCCTCTGCGCTCCAGATATAGTATCTGCCCTCCTCGCCCTCACTGTCAGCATCCTCTGCCGAGAAGAAGCCACCTTCTTCTGAGGTCATATCGCGACTCACATACTCCAGAATCTCGCGAACTGTCCTGGCGTACTCCTCTCGCCGCGTAGCCTGATAGGCCTCGGTGTAGGCTATGGCCATGAGCGCCTGATCGTAGAGCATCTTCTCAAAATGGGGAACAGACCACTCTGCGTCTGTCGAATATCTATGAAAGCCAAAGCCCAGGTGATCGTAAATTCCTCCCATCCGCATGGCCTGAAGGGTGCTTTCCACCATTTCGAGGGCAGACTCGTCATTGCTTCGCTTCCAGAAGCGAAGGAGGAAGAAGAGGTTATGGGGGGCAGGGAATTTCGGGGCGCCGCCAAAGCCGCCGTTTTGGGGGTCGTATATAGACGCCAGGGCTTCAAAGCCCCTCTTCAAAAGCGACTCATCCAGAGCAGCCTGTGCGCCCGCTGCTGATGGCCGGACCAGGGATTGCCCCTGCTTCAAATGATCGAGAATCTGGTCGGCTGAAGCCAGCAGATCATCTCTGCTCTTCTCCCAAAGCTCCTGGATTTTGGGTATGATCTCCATCATCCCAGCCTGGCCGAAGCGGCCACTCTTGGGGATATAGGTTGCTGCGAAGAAGGGCTTCTTATCGGCAGTCATTATGACTGTAAGAGGCCAGCCTCCTCTGCCGGTCATGGCCTGGGCTGCTCTCATGTACATCTGGTCTATGTCCGGCCTCTCCTCCCTGTCAACCTTGATGCAGACGAAGGCCCTGTTCATGAGGTCAGCCACCTGTTGATCCTCGAAGGACTCGTGTGCCATGACATGGCACCAGTGGCATGTGGAGTAGCCGATGGAGAGAAATACTGGCTTGTCCTCGTTGGCTGCGGCCTGGAAGGCCTCCTCGCCCCAGGGATACCAGTCCACGGGGTTATGGGCATGCTGGAGGAGGTAGGGGCTTTTTTCGGAGATGAGGCGATTGGCAGATTTTATTGGAGGGCATTGGTCGCTGCCTGATTGAGGATTTCTGACCATATGTATCACAGCTAACTAATGATCATTTTCAGTACTTGAATGCATTGTGCCAGAGGGAGGAGAATTGCATATGATGACTATATTATTATTTTAAATTAGTTTTGTCTTATTTTTGGTATTATTAAGACTATTAACAATATCATCATTCTCTTTAATATGAATATGATATAAGAACGAGCATGCTCTCGATATGTTTATATCTCTTCAAGACGAATTCTCTGATTAATCTATCAACAAAGGGGTGAATTGAAATGAAGGGAGTAGTAATAGCAACAGCTTTAGTTCTAGTGCTATCTTGCTCTATTGCTCTGGCCAATCCTCCGTTGGTTCCGCCAGTGCAGTATGAGCAGTTTTGTGAAGCACAAAAGATAGCAGGGAGCGGTGTTATCGACGTCAGCACATCGATTGTCGACAAGAAACTCGCTTTGGAGTACTTCAACAATATGGCAGGAGAAGGCGATTTCGAGCTTGACCAGGAGCATGCTTACTCGCAAAATTCCGATAAATTGCTGAGGAACATCTCATCAGTCAATGGCGGCAATGAGACGGAGCTGAATTTATACGAATCCACAAAGCTCACTTATGCCAGCAATGATGTGCCTCTTGTCGGAACAAAATTCATGCACTCGAAGGAGTTTTATGGCGGCATAGGCGCACAGCTTCAGGAGACCTTCGCCGTGTACGAGATGGAGAAGGACCAGACATCGTTCTTCGTCTCAACAACGCCGTACAATCCCAAGAAGCCTGTAGCACCGATAAACCAGGATTACCTGCAGCTTCTGGCGCTCTACTATCCTGAAGAGTATGCCCAGTACATGGCACAGTCCACTCATACCATGACTCCGGAAGAGCTGATCAAGAGCCTCAAGGATGCGGGACGGGACACAGATCGAGTGGCTGAACTCATGGGCAACAACATGGCCCATGTCATAGGTCTGGATACCAAGAATAGCTTTAACGGCACATGGGGAACTGATGCCACCTGGCACAAGATATTCTACAAGGATATCAAAGCTCACGAGATGTTCTCAGGAACATTCGAGGCTGAGAAGCTGATAAAGTTCCATGAGAATCCTGTTCCCGAGAAGGAAAACGTTCCCTGCGACGGCATTGATTGCTAGATTTGATCTGCAATCAAACCTTTTTTTCTTTTGCTTTGATTTCTATTTTGCTTTGACTTCTATTATTCACTGAAATCACTTCTTGATGCGCTCCTGCCTCAGCCTCTAAACGGAATTGAAAGAGAAAAAGAGACAGGGGGATTCACACTCTCCTGTATGGTGGTTTGGCTGGCAGCCTATCTTTACACTGGACCGAGCGGGGCCACAACCCTCTTGTAGACATCATTCAGGACCTGAGCAAGGGCGGCATAAACTGCAGACAGCCCGCAGACAATCCCCTCATATCCCGCCAGAGTCCCTATCGCAGCGCTTCCAAGATAGTCCCTTGCGGCAAGCAAGAAGAAGAGGACCGTCAGCGAGAGGAATACGAACTGCAGAGCCCTGTTGATGCGCAGCGTTCCAAGGAACATGAAGAAGGTGAACAACCCCCACATGAAGAAGTAGGCTGCAAAGGCCGGCTTAGATGTGGCATCTGCAAGGCCGAGCTTTGGGAGGAACAGCAGGCCTACAAGTGTGAGCCAGAAGAGGCCATAAGATGTGAATGCTGTGGTCCCGAATGTGTTGTTCTTCTTCCACTCCATTATCCCTGCAATAATCTGGGCCAGCCCGCCATAGAATATGCCCATGGCGAGTATCATGGAATTCAGCTCATAATAGCCAGCATTGTGGATATTGAGCAAAACAGTGGTCAATCCGAATCCTAGAAGGCCTAGGGGCGCCGGATTAGCTGTTGTATCTTTGATGATCAAAGAGTCTAACGTCAGCTTCTTTGCGTCTTGCATTGATGAATTTCCCTCCGAAATCACTCAATGCAGCGCTAAGTATTAAATTGTAACCCCCAAAATATAAACTAATAATAGTGAAAGAGGGTGCTCTTTAATTAAAATAATAGATCTTTTTGTAATACATTTTTGTTATAATCATCCAAAGATAAGCAATCGAGCAATTCTGGAAAGTATCACTTTTTCATTGAATTTTGCCCTTCAATCTTCTCCAGGAAATTTTTCCTCAGTTACGACCGATGAGATCTTCTGAGCCAGTGGATCGACTGAAAGCTATTTCCACCCGTGCGGAAAAAACAGGGCAAAAGGTCCGCAAATGCCTACAGAGCATTGCTGTCAGATGTTGCAAGCGCGCAGGGACAACAATGCTGGCATAAGAGATTATGTCTGAGTAAGACACCGCCTTGAAGCCCACCCTTTAATTTTTGGCACTCGCTATTTTCTTAAGGGCTACCTCGCCGTCGGCGCCCAGGACAATTGAGAATATCCATTCGCTGAGCTTGGAGCAGTGCTCAGGAATGCAGTCATCAATGCAGCCTGCACATGGCTCAAAGGCATCAAACGCCAAAAGCGAATCAAAACGTCTGCTCTGAGACCTTTCTCTGCAATAGAGCCTGTAGGTTCTGATGCCAGAGCCTGTAGGTTCTGATGCCGTCCACTGATTCAATTTCTCTGGTGATGATATTATCTTTGAGGAGCTTGGCAACGATCCTGGAGCACTTCCTGGAATCGATCTGTAAAACCTTCCATAGATCGCTTTGCAGTGCTCCCTCTGGCCGTGACTTTATATACTCCAGAGCCTCCTCAGCAGACATCTCAGACCTCGACCACCATAATTCTATTCAATAGGACTGATGAGGATGATGTTATTTCCGCGCAGAATTACCGATCCCAAAGAGCGGGTCTTCTCGCCGCCGATGAGCTCAACAGTCTCTTGCAGATGAAGATTTAGATATTCGTCCACGCTGCTCAGAACTCCTTCCAAAACGTAGCGGGGAGATCCTTTCATCTCCACCTGGATCTTAGATCCAACCAAGCTCTGCACCTTTTTAGTGGGAAACATGAACCATACTCCTTGCTTAGATAAATAATGATTTCGCAAATAAAATTTTGAGGTCGATTCTCAGGCGGATTCGACGCTTTTTACGCCCTTTACACTCTTTTTTAGCTCTTTTTCGATGAAATTCTTGAGGGTCATCTGGGAGAAGGGACAGCCAGCACAGTGTCCCTGGAGCTTGACTGTTACTATTCCATCGACTATATCCACGAGCTCTACATCTCCGCCGTCAACACGAAGGCCTTCCCTGATCTTCTCCAGAGCACTCTCAACTTCAGCTTTGAGGTTTTCCATGAATATTTCAGTCCCCTTTCACCTTTATAGATGTAACCTTGTGCCCGATGATCGTGAACCTTATCCCTTTTAAAGCTTCCTCGAGCTGTGCTATTAGCTTATGGCATTTATCGGAGCCTATCACTGTGTTGACCATCACTCCGGGCTCTGAGTGATCTCGGATTGCTTTCACAGCCAGATCAGGCTTCTCGCTCAGCCGGAAGGCCTTCCAGGTACTCGGAGCCATTCCCTGATACTCCACGAGGTAGAAACCGGTTATCCCAAGCTCAGTCAATGTATTTATAACGCGGACCAGATGCTCGTGATCCACGAAAATCTTAACCATCGTCTTCATCGAGTTCCCCAACATATATCGGTCTCATGACCTTAAATAACTTCGCGGTTGGTACGATATTATCCAGATATTTTTTTATCCTACCCCAGAGTAGAGATGCTTACTATGGCCATTAAAGATATCAGAGACGTGATGAGCGAGATGGGAATCGGCGAAGATGAGATAGTCTCTGCAGCCATGCAGCTCTACTTCCCGCATCCAGGAGTCGAGACGCGCGAGAAGGCTGAGGCGGTCTTTCGCAGGGAGATGGATCTCGCCCTCTCCGATCCCAATCTGGCCCTTCTGATCTACGCAGGGGTGTTGATGGAAGAGGAGGGCAAGAGAGGAAATCTTCCCAATCTCGCATCCTCCAATTACGAGAGGGATCTGACCTGCCTGATTGCAGATGAGGTTCTTGGCCTGGCCATTGCCAAATATGTGGGCGGCTACAAGGGGCTATTCGATTATGTTAGATACGACAAAGCCAAGCCTGGGATACTCTCTCGCCTTGGGCCATTCATGGATGATGTGGTAGCCGGGCTGATCGGTGGAGTGTCTGCCAATATGTATACCAGGGCTGGGGAGCTGGCAGAGAGGAGATAGGAATTGAAGAGACTGCTCTTTGCATTCAGGTCGGGGCTCGGCTGGCTGTCCACCATTCCGGTAGGCATATCCATGGAGGGGATTGAGGCATTGATGGATCATGTCTATGTCTTTCCTCTGGTGGGCCTGCTTATTGGAGCGATCCTGGCTGGGGCGGCTTATCTCGCGGGGCTAATCATGCCTGTCACACTGGCGGCAATTGCAGTGATTGCAGCCATCTACAAGCTCTGCGGCATAAATCATATCGATGGACTTGCCGACTTCGGGGACGGGGTGATAGCTCATGGGCCCCGTGAGAAGAAGATCGCAGCCATGAAGGATGTATCTCTTGGCACAGGAGGCGCAGTCTTCATAGTCGTGATTCTCCTGGCAGCCTTCGCGATCATATCGGATCTGCATTCTTCCCTCCTGCCACTCGCCCTGCTGGCTGCCGAGGTGTCGGCCAAGCAGGCTATGATCTGCTTTGCCGCTTTCTCCGTGCCGCTGCAGAAGGGATTCGGGCAGATCATGATCGAGCGGACGGGGGCAAAGCAGTTTCTCGCTGGCCTCGCCATATCAGCGGCTATCTGTGCTCTGGCTTTGGGGCCTCTGGGACTGGCGGCTCTCTTGGCGGCTCAGGTGGTTGCGCTTTACCTGGTCGTTGTCGCCAGGCGAAACTTTGGCGGAGCCACGGGAGACGGAATCGGAGCGACCAATGAGGTTGCGAGGGTGTCAGCCCTGGCTGCGGCTCTGACTTTGGGAGGTGCCCTTTCATGGACGCTCTGGTAATGGCCGGTGGCAGGGGGTCGCGGCTAAAGATGGGAGAGAAGCCTCTTGTCACGCTCTTTGGAAGGCCGCTCATAGACTACGTGGCCTTAGCCCTCGAGGACAGCTCGGTTGACAGGATATTCGTCTCGACCACTGAAAACGTTCCGAAGACCAAACAGTGGGCGGAGGAGAGGGGGCTTTATGTGGTTGAGACGGGAAGCTACGGATATGTGGCTGATATGATCGAGGCCGTCAAGAAAGCTGAAGTCAAAGACCCTATCATGGTGATCATGGCTGATCTGCCACTCGTAACCCCGGATCTGATAGACGAGATCATCGAGGTCTACGATGGGCGGCCGGAGCCGGCTCTCTCCACTCATACCCCCTTGAGCCTGCACAGCCGCCTTGGAAGGAGGCCGGACTCCCTGTTCAACTATCGGGGCCAGCTCATCGTTCCGGCAGGCATAAATGTTCTGCACGG